>NZ_JBFHFD010000020.1:0-33236 GCF_041583735.1 Novipirellula sp. | reverse complement strand
TCGAGGAGCACAAGTTTTCGATCGGGATTTTTCAGATGCAGATGGACGGCCGTGGCGAGTCCTGACAAACCGCCACCGATAATCGCAACGGTTGATTCAGTTTCTTCAGACACGCCTGGCAGGATTCCGATCGAGAGAGTTTCGTTTGCAGCGGCGAGGGCCAATTGCTGGGGCGACCCTTATTACGGTGCGTCCGAGTTGTACTGCATTTCCATTTCTTCGCGATACTGGTCGTCCGGATAACCGTCGCTACCGCCGGATCGCGGGGAGCTGGATGATTTAGTGGGCTGCCATGGATTGGAGATCCCCGAGGTATTTCCGGCAAGTCCCCCTAACACCGACGCAAAGGTTTGAGCTTGCTGGAAAACGTTTTCCATTGCTTTGTGAAACTCTTCGGCATTGGTTGCTGAGGCGAGTGTATCGATGGTGGGCTGCAGCATCGATCCCACCGCAGTGATCGCGGGCGAATCCACCAACGACATCAATCCCGAGGCGGCTACCTGTTCTTTTTTCGATGCCACCGATTCTGTCCAATTTTCGGACAGCGACTTTGGAATCCAGTACCCGTCCACTCGGACCATGTCGACAATCACCGAACGGCCGTTTTGCGTGATTTTGATTTTGGCATCATTGGATTCCGGCTTGACTTGTTCGGCGGGATCCGGCTTCGCGGGTGATTCGCCAGGGGGGCCCTCTTCGCTCGACATCTCGGCTATTTCCATGCCTGATTCGGATCCGGGGCCATAGTCTGGGCTTGATCCATAGCCGGATTCTTGCCCGTATTCGCCGTACGGATTTTGTTTGCTCGCATCGTATTCTTCAAACGTCGCAGCTGAGGGAGGCAAGACGCTGTGAAGGGCGTATAGATGCGGTGCGACGGCGCGGTCACGCTCGAGCAACCAATCTCGCAACGGCATCGAATCGAGCTTTTCAGCCGTGAGGGCTGCTGGATCGAGTGTTGCTCGGATCGCCCCAGCTGCATTCAAGATCAGCGTGCTTAGGGTTTCTCGGGTGTTGGAGTCCAGCATTTTCATTCGTGGATGGCTGAAGATCCAATTTTGATGGGTGACGACAAGGTCGGCCCCTTTGTAAAGCGGGCCGATAGTGGAATCGATACTTGCCGCGTCCATGTTTTTCGCCCCTGCTTTGACAATCCCATCAAGGTCGGCGCGATATTTGGGTGGCAACGAGTCGAAGTAGGCCAACAATAAATGTCCCGACGCGGCTTGGTCTTGCAGATGCTGTAGCGTTTCGATCGCAGATGCACCATTGTCCAAGGGGCGATAGTCCGGAGCGGCCGCAGGTTGGGGAAGCGGAGTCGGTGCGGGGGCAGCCGCCTCGGCCGCTTGCGCCTTGAGCTCGCTGACCAATTCGGCGCGATGCGTTTGAATGGTTTCGTTGACTTTGTTGGCGTGAATCCGGCTGTCGCTAATCAGGTTGATCAAAGGGACCGAGACGCGTCGGCCATCGGTCATTTTCAAGATCGCATTGCCTTCCCAAATCCCCAGTAGTTCGGCGTCCACGCTGTGGTTGCCTCGCAATGCGGTCCATGTTTCGGCTCGAATCGAACTTGGCGAGAAAGCCAACGCCGACAAGATCGCCGACAGTGGCAGGACCAAGGGCGTACCGCGAGCGGGGATGCGAAAGCGGGACACTCGGTCCGCAGCGGAACGGATGGCAGCAAGCAGCAATTGGGGGAATTGCATGAAACGCTCGTCTAATAAAACGTCAAAGAAACGGTCAACAAAAACAACGTCATTGAAAAATATTCAGTTTGCGCTGCGATTTGAAGCCAAGTTATCAAGACTCGGCCCATAAATACCTATTATATTGATCCAAGGACGGCTTAATGTCACGAATCGAGTCGCTAATCCCCATTTAGGGTGATTCCCTTCAATATTCACGGTGGAGAGTTCGCATTGAGTGAGACGATTGACTCGGGGCCCCTGACAGCCGAGCAGATTCGCAGTTTGCAGGAAAAGCATTACAACGCGACGATCATTGAGCGAATCGACTCTCACTCAGACTTGAGCCGATTTCGCATCCGTCCTGATTCCCCTTTCGGCCCTTTTGAACCGGGACAATACGTCACCTTGGGACTGGGCAACTGGGAGCCTCGGATCGCCGGGACTCAGCGAGAAGTGCTGCCCTTTAGCAAGCAATCCAAGGTGGTTCAGCGAGCCTATTCGATCTCGTGCCCGATGCTGGACCCCTTGGGGAATCTGGCGTCGGTCAACTCGGTCGATTATCTCGAGTTCTACGTCACACTGGTTCGCAAAGCCGATTCGACCGACAAGGGGCCTCCCGCGTTGACGCCGCGATTGTTCCAGCAACAGGTCGGCGACCGATTGATGATCGGAAAAAAAATCGTCGGCCATTACACGCTTGGCCCCGAGATTCGTCCGAATGAGACCATTTTAATGCTCGGCACCGGAACGGGCGAGGCACCGCATAACGCGATGGCGACCGAGTTGTTGGTGAACAACCATCGCGGCCGGATCATCAACGTGACCTGCGTTCGCCATCGCAAGGATTTGGCTTACTCTCGACAACACGCCCAGCTGATGGATACGTTCGGCAACTATTGTTACTTGCCCGTGACCACACGGGATCCTGAAAATCTCGATCCGCATCATCCTCGTTACGTCGGCAAACAATACATTCAAGAGCTGTTTGTATCGGGACGCCTGGCCGAACTTGCGGGCGATCCGTTGGATCCGAAGCGGACGCATGTTTTTCTGTGTGGCAATCCTGCGATGATTGGCTACGTACCGCCGGGGGCCGAGCCGCCAGTGGATCCCGGAATGATCCCCTTGTTAAAACATGCCGGTTTTCAAGACGCTCACGATTATCACGGACCTGGATCGATTCGTTTCGAGAAGTATTGGTAAACCCAACGTGAATCATACTTCGCGCCCGCAGTAGAGCAGGTTAAAAAACGAGTCTCCCCCCCTTTCCTTCTTCACTCTTCGAAATCACGAACACAGTGCGATCACGAAAGCAGTGCGACAGCGATTTGCGTTTCGGGGCGACAGGGCACCTGCCACTTAGAAGCTTTTCTTACTTGGATTAACTACGAGAATTGTCATGGACCTAAAAAATACGATTGCTTTGATTCTGGGTGGCGGTCGCGGAACTCGCTTGTTTCCGTTGACGAAAATCCGTGCGAAACCCGCTGTCCCTTTGGCCGCCAAGTACCGCTTGATCGATATTCCGATCAGTAACTGTATCAACAGCGGACTGAATCGCGTTTACGTGCTGACCCAATTTTTGTCGGAAAGCTTGCACCGTCACCTGCGACAAACCTATCACTTCGATCACTTCAGTGGCGGGTTTGTCGAGCTGTTGGCTGCTCAGCAAACCGTTGACGAGTCGACCGATTGGTACCAAGGCACCGCCGACGCGGTGCGAAAAAACTTGGTCCACCTCGAAGAGGACTGGATCGAACATGTGCTGATTCTGTCGGGCGACCAGCTGTACCGCATGGATTTCCGCGACATGCTGCGGACGCATATCGAATCCGGCGCGGATGCCACGATCGCCGGGATCCCGGTTTCACGAGACGACGCGTCGTCGCTGGGAATCATGCAGGTCAACGACACCGGACGTGTGACCGGGTTTGTCGAAAAGCCTCAAACCGAAGAAGAGTTGGCGACGGTACGCATGGATCCCGCCTGGATTGATGCGCGGGGCGTCGAGAGCCATGGTCGTGACTGTTTGGCCAGTATGGGGTTGTACATTTTCAACAAGTCGGTGATGGTCGATCTGCTGAACAAATCGCCGCATGAAGATTTCGGCAAGGGGATTTTCCCGCAGTCGCTGCAATCGCACAAAGTCCAAGTGCATTTGTTCGATGGCTATTGGGAAGACATCGGAACGATCCGGGCGTTCTACGAAGCGAACTTGTCGCTCGCAGGGAAGGCGCCTCCATTTGAACTTCGCGATCCCAAAGCTCCGATCTACAGCCGGCCTCGCTTCTTGCCGCCGACCATCATGGGCAATACACATATCGAGTCGAGTTTGATCGCCGATGGTTGCCGCATCGGTGATAACGTCACGATCAAAAACAGCGTGATCGGACTGCGGACCGTGATCGGTGACAATGTCACGATCAAAGATTCGGTCGTCATGGGCGCCGACGACATCGAATGCGAAAGGACCGAACTTCCTGCGGGCGTGTTGCCGATGGGGATCGGCAGCGGTAGCGTGATCGAGGGAACCATCTTGGACAAGAATTGCCGCATTGGCGAAAATGTCAAAATCACCAACCAAGCCGGAGTGGAGAATCAAGGCGAAGACGAGCCCTTGCAGATCCGCGACGGGATCTCGATTGTGATCAAAGAAGGCCAGATCGAATCGGGACACCAAAGCTAATGCGGTGGAATTGAGACGCCAGTGGAGGCTTAAATCCTCTTGGTCGCTTCTCCTTTTTCCTGCAAATTGTTCGGTTCACGAAAAGGGACCGTCGAATTAATGTTCGACTCGATTGATGAGAAATTCAGCAATATCGACCATCATTCTAGAAAGCTCTGGATTCGTTTGACGGTACAGAATCGAAAGTGATCGATAGGGCAATGGGTATTCGTGGTTGACGTGAATGGCTTGGCGAAACGCCATCTCCGCGGCTAGGAAATCTTGTTGCTTTCCGAGACATAAACCCAAATTGTAGAAGTCGCTTGCCGAGCGGCGTCCTGTGGTCAACCGTTGGTAATACGTTTTCGCATTTGCAAAGTTGCCCGAGTCAAAATTCCACGCTGCCAATACTTCCCAGGCGCGTAGTTGGTCACGACGTGAAATCGATGCATTCGCCAAAGCCCTGGCTGCATGCGATCTCGCTAGCTCCCATGTCGTTGCGGTTTCGGCTTGCGTCATGTCGACGAACAACAATTTTTGATAGGCCAGTTGTGCCAAGACGACATGAATTGACGAGTCGTTTAAATGCGCTGCCGCATAGCGAGACAATGATGCTAATAATGGATCCAGCTCCGCCATCCGCTCGGATTTTCCTTGGCTCGTCAAATCATTCAGCAACCGAAGTGAATTCGCAAGCAGATCCGATCTTGTTGTTTTTTCCTGTTCCTCGTCTGCCGATTGCGGAGCTGCGATTCGTCGCACGCTCGGATCGTCGACATGTTCTCGTTGCTCGCCCGTCGCGATCGAAATACCTTGCGTCGTGTCTTGACGATGAATTCCGATACGGTGATTGGTCGTTGCCGAATGGACGACCTCGCTTGTAATCGCGGGCATGTGGCAAGCCACACAGCGATCTTGTTCGTCGCGAATGCGGACTTCGTGAGGAACCGAACACGCATCTTCGGTGTGACACTGTAAACATTGTTGTTTACGAAGTGCATCTAACTCGATCGGCTTTGGCGTGTGATGCGGATCGTGGCATGTGATACAAGTGAGTGCGTCCGATCCGAGATAGCACTTGCTTTGCCAAAGTTGTCCGAAATGCCCAACAAAGACCTCTTCGGAATTCGGTTCTTGTGATGAGAACTCATAGATCCTGCGGTAATCGGCTAAGTCGTCGCCCGGGCGGTAATCCCAGATCGTACGGTCACTCGCATCAACGACTTCGTCGCCCTGCAGATGACACTGGGCACATAGGGATTCTTGCGCGTTCCGGCTTAAATTCGCTGGGTTTTTGATCGGATCGTCTGCGAGGTGCACGGGGGCACCGGAGGGCTTTTGTGTCTGATAGTGAGCGACGTGGGGCGATCCTGGTCCATGGCATCGCTCGCACCCGATCGACAGTTCATTGATGACGGGGCGAAACGGGTCGCTGCTATTTTTTATGCTACCGACATGGCAAAAAAGGCAGTCGTCATCAATCACCCGGGTCATGCCGAGATGGTGGGGGACATCGTATCCAGGTGACATTTCGTAGGCTTGAGGAGCCGTGTAAAACGCGAGGGGGGATTGCAGTAAAAAGCCTTGATCGCGAAGCAGGAACGCTTTCGCGAAGTGACCGCTGCCCATCACAAATTCAACCCGATAGTCGCCCGCTTCGAGACGTCTTTCTGACTGCTTTGGGGCGCGATCGGTGGAGCCAGGCAGCAAAGTCTGTTTGTGCCAAGTCTGTGAATTCTTTTGGTAAACTTCGAACAACCGATTGCTTAAGTCGTGAGCCACTTTAGCGTTACTGTTCAGATCGACATCGTCGACGCGTCGCAGCGAACGGCTGTGATCGTTTTCCTGGTAGCTCTCGAATCGATCGCGATGACAGGTCCCGCAAGTATCGGACCCGACAAAACCGTGCGGAAGAAGTTCTGGTGACGGTTCACGCGCAGTTGATGAGGGACGGTCGGTTGTCAGTCGCGAGGGCGTCTCGATCCTGTTTTCCTGAGGGGAAGGCCCAGGCGGTGGAGTCGTGAAGAACGTTTGCCGAATCCAAAACGCTCCCGCCACTAGTGCGACGGCGCCCCCCAACCAGAGAGCGGCCTTATTGGGGAGCTGCATGTTTTTGCACACCTCTCGCTGGCAGAACCAAGCAAATTGGGGAAATCACGTTTCTATACCAGGCTGGATGTTCTTCCAAACTGATTTTTCGATCAAACAAGGGAGGCTTCGACGTCAGACTAGGGCAGAGGTAAGGAAGCCGGCCAGGTTTGGTGCACGCTCAGCCGATGTCTGCGAACGAAACAAAACAGATCGGTAGTGACAAAGGCTAGGGAAGTTAGACCATAGTGTCTAGGACGAAAGTCAGTGACACGAATGGCGATTGGTGTCGCCTGCTAAACAAGCATGCTTGGCAATTCGAACGGGCGGAAGTGGCTAGTTATTTATGATATTTATCAGGCAGTTGAATGTGCACCTTAGCACAGAAATTCATCAAGACCGGGCGTCTGTGAAGCAGTTCCGTCTTCCAAATCGGTCTCAGGCCCAGCGGATTGCGGCAATTTTTAATTGCGTGCCCCGTCGCCTCTTCACTCCTTTGTTTGTCTAGAAATGAGACGATTTTAAAAACGGGCGAAGGTCTTGTCACCGCGCTACTACCCGCAGTGTTGCTGATCACCTACTCGGCTGACAACATGCTTCAAACGAGATTTGGGGCTCGAGCCGTTGAGCTATGAAAATCCAACGTTTTTGCTGATTGACAATTTAAGGTTCCATTCTCACAATACGCTCGCTGACATCAATTTGTAACTCGTTTGTCTTTATTTGGAAGCGTCTCAGTATGCAAAAGTTTCTTTTCTGTTTCTTCTTGTTTCTGCCTCTTGCTGCGGTGTTCGGTTGCTCCGATGGTCAACCTGCCTTGATCGTCGATGATCGGTCCGAAGAGGTAAAGCAGCAAGAACTCGATGACTACGACAAGCAAATGGCGGAAGACGCCAAAAATTACGAGAAGCAGCAAAAGGGCAAGTAATCCATAGCCGTCCTTTACCTTCAATTTTCAATTTACACTTTTCATCATTTTTTTACTTTCTTTGGAGATGAGCAATGCAGGTCCATTCGCGGTACTGTCTGGTTTCAAAAAAACGGAGTGACGGGTTCACGCTGGTTGAACTATTGGTGGTGATCGCCATTATTGGTGTATTGGTCGGATTGTTGTTGCCGGCGGTTCAGGCTGCTCGCGAAGCGGCTCGCCGTATGAGCTGCAGCAACAATGTGAAGCAAATCGGACTCGGGCTTCACAACTACCACGCTGCCTACAACAAACTGCCCATGCAGCAGGGCGGGACTTACGTCGGAGTCATTGGGGGTCCAAACGGCAGCGGCACTAACGCTGGCGGGACCTTGCGAACCGATGGGAATAATCGTTTTCGTCTCTCGTTTTTGATTGGGGTTCTTCCGTTCATCGAACAGCAATCCTTGTGGGAGCAAATTTCTAACCCGATGGCCGATGGCGGCACGCCCTCGTGGCCAGCGATGGGGCCAGCTCCTTGGACGACCGCTTACAAGCCGTGGATGACCGAAGTCCCCGGTTTTCGTTGCCCAAGTGATCCAGGTACTGGATTGCCAGCGATGGCACGAACCAATTACGTCGCGTGTCTTGCCGATGGCACACACCGATGTGATACCGGAGCTGCTAATTTTGACACCACGAACAACAAGTGGTTTTCGCAAGAGAGTGTTGCCCTGGCAAATCGCGGGATCTTTGTTCCCCGCAAAGCAACCGGCTTCCGTGACGTTCTTGATGGACTCGCCAATACAATCATGGGCGGTGAAATTGCAACGGACTTGGGGGATCGTGATGTGAGAACTAGCGCCCGACAAAGTGTCGGCTGGGGCTCGATTCACAACGCCAGTCCGACTCTTCCGCTGGCCGGAGAAATTGACCCAGCACGTCCTCAATTTTGGGCTCAGTCGACAGGGAATATTCTTGGCGGTAATTCCACTCGTGGAGGGCGATGGGCCGACGGTGCCCAGTTGTATACAAGCTTCACAACCATTCGTCCGCCAAATGGTCCCATGTATTTGGGAGGTGGCGACTCGTCGAGTGGACACACCACGGCGTCAAGTCGACATCAAGGTGGAGTGCATGTTCTGATGGGTGACGGTGCGGTTAAGTTTATCACCGATTCGATCGAAGCTGGGAACCAGAATTCGCCGACGCCCTACAACACCGACAACGACACCACTGCTCCGATCGCTGGCGCGATGAGTCCGTTTGGGCTTTGGGGTGCGTTGGGGACGCGAGCAAGCAAAGAGACCGTCAATGCCGAGTTTTAGTGATTTCTAAAAATGTTATCGCTAGTTTGAATCGTTCCTCATAACGCGGTTCAGCTGCACAACATTTTCACGATAGCCACCGCCGCCCTCAGGCGGCGGGAGTGAGTTGTCAGGGTGTCAGCTTGCGTTGATGTACCCCGACATCATGTCGCGGCTCGAGATTGACGGAACGATCTTCCGTTTAACATCGGGCCGCTGCGGGTGATCAATGGGGCGTGATTGATTGCCTCGAAGTCGCTGCCGATCAGCACGCAGGTATTTTGGAAACTCGTTGCCGAAGCAGGCGATGGTGAATCTGGAGTGTGGTCATCGATGAATTGGTCATCCACACGAATCGAGAGCTTCATCTCTAACGTTGGTCGGTGAGGTTCACACGCCCCAGCGTTCGGCAAATTGTTGAACGACGGGACGCTGGCCTAATCGTGGATTGATATGAGGACGCGCGGCCAACAGCGCCGTCTGGGCTTCGCTGATCGACAACCCTCGGTGTTTGATCAGCCAGCAAATCGCCACCGTCGCACTTCGTGCGCGACCCGCTTTGCAGTGAATATAGACTTTGCCCTGATTCTCGACATGGCTTTGGACAAACTCGACCGCATTACATACATCCTCAAACAGCGGATGCGTGAAATCGGTCGTTGGCATATGGAATTGTTCAATTCCAAAGGTTTCGTAGGCTTTTAAGGGCCCTGGATACTCTTCACACGTGTTGACGACCGCGCGGACTCCTTCGGCCGACAGTCCCGGAACATCGCGGGCAAACGGGTAAGCCCCGACGATCACGCTGGGATCGATATAGTCCCACCAACGTCGGACCCGCAAGATCCGCCCGAGCGTATAGTTCCAGGCCAAGGTCGGGTAAAACACCGAGCGTGCATACAGTCGCTGCCGCACTGACGCGGCGATGCGGGCCGCAGGCGTCTCACCTCGGTTGGGGCCCGCCAAGTCGTGAATGGGAGCATCGGAGTCAGGGGGCCATTCATTTTCACTTGGCATCGCGTTCACTCGGCATCACGTTGGGATGTTCAACGTCGAAGACTTAGTTGCATCATTGCTACTAATTCGACGAATTGACGCAAGTTATCGCAATGAGCGGTGTAGCGTAACCGTGGCCGAATGTCATCACAGAGCGCTCGGCCGCCCACTAGCAGCGGAATATGCTCGCCGAGATCGGCCGCCAGTTTAGTTTCTTGGGCAATAAATGAAGCGGCGTCGGCCATCGCGGAAACGCTTAACCAGACCAGATCGGTTTGGTAGTCATGGGCAGCCTGAGCAAAGCTTTGCAGCGGCAAATGGTTCCCCAGACACACCGAGTTCCAGCCTAATTCGCGAAGTGCCAATTGCACCAACAGCATCGGCAATTGGTAGTGGTCCCCCTCCGGTGCCCCACCCACGGCGGTCAATGCGGCTGATTGGGGGGGCGGCAATGTCGCGATCAACTCGGTGATCAAGCGATGGGCAATTCCACAGGCTCGCCGCTCTTGGTAAACGTCCAGTTCGTTGCTGCACCACGCTTCGCCGAGCCCGTGCATCGCGTCGGCGATCAATAATTCGGCGATTTCGGCACGGGTTTGCCCTCGCTCGCTTTGACGGAGTTCGATTTGCGATTGGAGGATTTCCCGGCATGTTGGTTCATCGCCGACCGCCATGGCGCTGCGGAAATGTCGCTGGTAATCCGTTTCGGCGCCAGTAATCTCGGGTTTTCGGCAGGATAATAGTGCGGGAAGCCCCAGCACATCTGGATTGACCAAGGCACGATCGGACTTGGTCAAAAAGCTCTGCAGCCCGTCCAGTGCGATTCGCCGGTGGCCACCAACCGTGCGAATCGTCGGAATGGTGCCGCGATCGCACCAACGCTTGACCGAGGATTCGCTGACCTGCAGTGCATCGGCGACTTGTTTAGGCGAGTAGTGAGGTTGTCGAACAGCCACGGGATCGATTCCAGGGGGGCAATTGTTGGATTGCGAACAACGCCGGAGTTGAGCAAAAAACGTCCACGCCGAACCGGATTTGAACGTTTCGAACGTTTTGCGGTCGAATTCCTATTCGCCAATGATTGTAGGAGTGGGGCAAAATTCGCCAACAGCCCAAATCGATCCTAATCGACAAATTACGTTGTTTTTCGTCCAAGTCTGGGTTGATCACAGGAATTTGCCGGCATTGAGATGTTTTCTACGTTGTTTTTGCTTGGCGGGCTCGGTATAACGAAATGAACGTTTTAGGCGTGCAAAACGTTCGCTCAAGCTTGCTGGTCATTTTGGCCTGCACTTTGCGTTATGTGCCTTCCGCCCGTTTAGCTCGCAATCGAGTTCACCTGCGGTCGCCAACCCAATCAAATTCCAACCCCTGTGATCCTTATGACTACCTCGATTTCGATCTCAAGCGAGCCCGTGCCTTCGGAACTTGCCATCGCGAAAATCCGATGCCAAGCCAACGCGTCTGGGGGGAAAACGGCTGCTGATGCCATCCGCCACGAGGATGAATCGGCAGTGATCCCTGCGCGAGCTGGGGGCTGGATCCGCGCCAGCGAATTGACGGCGGCATTGACTGCGATCGAGCCCTACTTGAACGATTACGAAGCGATGGAAAAGGACGAGTTAGTTCGTCGCACCAAAATTCAACTTCGCCACGAGATCAGCTTCATTGGCAACAACGAATTCGCGGATTCGCAGCGGGGCGAGGTTGTGTTTGCATCGCCCTTGGAGCTCGCGGAGCCCAAGGCTGCGGCGGGGGCACGGATCGTATCTCGCAGCGGTTCGGATCTGCCAATTCACCTGGGACGTTTGTGCGAGGCGCCGCTGTTGAAACCCGAGCAAGAGGTGATGTTGTTTCAGCGGATGAACTTTTTGCTGCATCAAGCCGCAGTGCATCGTCGTCTGCTAAATCCCAAACGCCCCTCTCGCGCCCGTTTGGCCTTGATTGAACGTTTCATCGCATTGGCCCATTGGCACCGAGATCGGATTGTCGAAGCGAATTTGCGTCTGGTGTTTTCAATCGTCAAAAAGTTTGTCAATGGAAACAATCCGTTTGACGAGCTGCTCAGCGATGGGATCGTCGCGTTGATTCGGGCCGTCGAAAAGTTTGACTACGATCGAGGCTTTCGCTTCAGCACTTACGCAACGCAAGTGGTGCGGCGGAACGCGTACCGCACCGTGGTGCTGAACCAGCAGGAGCGTCAAAAGGTGATGGGCGGTTTGCAGGACATGAATCTGGAATTGACCGATGAAGGGTCGGAATCGTCCATCAGCGAAACACGGTGGCACGAGCTTCGTCGCCGGCTGGCTGAGATGCTGGATGAACTCGATCGCCGAGAAAAACTGATCATTCGGGCTCGTTTCTCGCTGGGGCCTCACCGCAAAGTTCGCACGCTGCAGGCATTGGCCGATCGGCTTGGGATCAGCAAGGAACGGGTCCGGCAACTCGAGAGCCGGGCGATGGAGAAGTTGCGTTTGATGGCAAGTGACGTCTGTTTGGCGGAACTCGAAAGCTAGTTCGCGTCCCCACGGCATCGCCGTGACGTTACGATGACACAATTACCGCTGTGTTATTGCGGCAGCCACCGAGACAGACGTGTTGCACATCAAGAGAAACATCATCGCTCATGGGCCAGAAACATCATTACCGCGTCACCACTCCGCTTCCCGTCTCGGTCGCGGACGCATTTGCCTATCACGAACGCCCTGGTGCCCTGCAGCGTCTGACTCCGCCCTGGGAGAGCGTTTCGTTGGAATCAAGCGACCAGAGTCTGCTTGTCGGCAGCGAGGTCGTTTTAAAAACAAGGTTCGCCGGAGTGCCGCTTCGCTGGGTCGCTCGGCACACCGAGTACGATCCGCCACGGCATTTTGCTGATACGCAAGTGTCAGGGCCTTTTGCTCGTTGGAACCATCACCACGAATTCCGTGAACGTGTAGGAGCTCAACCCGAATCGGGGGCGTCGCTAACCGATTTGGTGGAATACGAATTGCCGATCGGTGCAGTGGGCGACTTCTTTGGCAGTTCAATCGCCCAACGCAAAATTGAATCGATGTTCGCGTACCGCCACCGGGTTACGTCGGATGATTTGCAGTTGGTCGCCCGTTATCCGTCCGCCCCACTTCGGTTTGCAATCTCGGGGTCGAGCGGGTTAGTGGGCTCAAATTTGACCCGTCTACTGACACTTCTGGGGCACCAAGCGAGTCCAATCGTGCGATCGATGAATCAATCGAGCTCGGAGGAGAACGGTGGTGCGATTGCCGCTTGGAGTGATGCCAGCGAGGTGAAAAAGTTGAATGACGTCGATGTCGTTGTGCATCTGGCTGGCAAGTCGATCGCCGGAGGGCGTTGGAGCGAGCAGGTTAAGCAACAGATCCGTGATAGCCGCGTGGTCAAGACTCGGCAACTTTGTGAATCGCTCGCATCGCTCAAACGCAAGCCAAATGTCTTGATCTGCGCTTCCGCAACAGGGATCTACGGCGACCGTGGCGACACGGTACTTGACGAGTCCTCTAGCCTCGGTGACGACTTTCTCGCCGCTGTTGCGAGCGAATGGGAGGCCGCTTGCCAGCCTGCCGTTGACGCGGGAATTCGCGTCGTCAATGCGAGGTTTGGGTTGGTGCTTTCGGTGGCGGGAGGTGCACTGGAGAAGATGTTGTTACCGGCCAAGATGATGGGCGGCAAACTAGGCAGCGGAAAGCAGTGGTGGAGCTGGATTGCACTGGATGATGTGTTGGGGGCAATCTACCACTGCGTGCAAAGTGAGGGTGTTTCCGGGCCCGTGAACTTCGTTTCGCCCGAGCCAATCACGAACGCCGAGTTCACCCATGTTTTGGGGCGCGTCTTAAACCGACCACCGCTGTTTCCTGCGCCCGCGTTTGGGCTGCGATTGGCGCTGGGCGAAATGGCCGACGCGTTGCTGTTGGCCAGCACTCGAGTTGTTCCCCGAGCGTTGCAACAGTCCGGTTACACGTTCCGCTTCAGCGAGCTCGAGTCCGCGCTGCGTTACTCGCTAGGGCGGGATCGTTTGAAATCGGAAGCTTTGTAAAACGCGTTAACCCAGGTGACGATCCAAACGGATGTCCGAGAGCGTGATGGCGCCGCCAAAGCACTGTTCGACATCCAGTCCCGGCTTCCGCGGTCGTCCGTGGAAATCGCTTTCGAAATGGATCTCAGATTCGCGGCGATGTGCCGTGCGTGTCATCGGTTCCCAATCAACATCGCATCGCACCCGTGGCGGTTGTTGGATCGTAGGATCGATGGCAGGCAGATTAAGGTTCCAGAGCAGCGGAGCGACTTGTTGTTGTCGTGAGATTTGTAAAAATTCTTCGATCGTTTCTTTTGTCCAACGAGGAACATGGTCCCATGTTTTCTCGATGTCGGGACGACGGTAGTGCGACACCGCGAGCGCTGGGACGCCCGAGATTGCCGCTTCGCGTGCGGCGGCGAACGTTCCGCTGACGTGCAGGTCGACGCCTAGGTTCGCGCCGGCGTTGACACCCGAGATCACTGCGTCGGCCCCCTTGGCCAGCACTCCGAGCCCGGCGCGGACGCAGTCCACCGGCGTTCCGTCGATCTGGAACCAATCAGGACGAACGGATTTGACCGCCAGCGGGCGTCCGGTGGTCACGCTGTGCCCACACTCGCTGCGGCCTCGGTCCGGCGCAACGACAATCACTTTGACGTTGTCACCCATCGCATAAAGCACCGATTCAACCAAGGCCGCCAAACCGGGGGCATCGATACCGTCATCATTGGTGATCAGTAATTTCATGGATTTCCTAGTAACTGGCAGAGTTCGAAAACGTCCGATTCGTCGATCAGCAGAGCACGATGGTCGAGCACACAAATTTGATTGGCAAGTGTTTCGGCGCGATCCAGTGGAACCGGTTTGCGGCAGCGCCGCTCACTAGAGCGTGCCATCGAACGAAAACCATGGCCCATCGGCAGGTGCTGCTCTGCTGCTGCGGTGACGACTTGATTGCGGCTTGCCTGCGAATCGGCACGCAAGGCGAGTTTGTAATAGGCCGGTTCGATTTCATCGCGAATTTCTGCCAAACAGACCAGCGGCGAGTCTATTCGTTTGAGCTGCTGGTGGATTTGTCGAGCGATGCGGTTTCGCTGCTCGTTTTGTTTTCGCAATTCCGCTAACTGTGGCGGCAACACGCTGGCTTGCAAACCGCTCAAGGGAAACGCGTCGCTAGGGCGATCGAGCAATCCGGCAATCCGAGCGGCAATCCGGTCGTCGCTGGTCAAGATTGCGCCTCCGTTTCCTGATGACAAGGGTTTGCTGCCACCGAAACTAAGGGTCGCCAAATGGCCAAACGAGCCAGCCGGCTTTCCATGTATCCTCATTCCGGGGGTCTGGCAAGCGTCTTCAATCAGTACCCAGCCATTTTCGTCACACAAATTGCGTAGCGACGCAATGTCGCAGGCATGACCGTACAAATGGGATGCGATCACCGCGCGAACACGCTCGCTGGCGGCAGCGGCAACTGAATCGACGTCGGGGCCAAAGTTTTCGGATGACACATCAACCAGCACCGGCGTGGCACCGAGCAATTCAATACAGCGAAAGTTCCCTGGGTAATCAAAGGCGGAAACGATCACCTCATCACCATTTGTCACCCCCGCTGCCCGCAGCGAAATTTCGATTGCCGCGGTTCCACTACAGCACAGTCGCACGTGAGTTGCCTCGAAAAACGACTGTATCGCAGCAATCAGAGCGTTTTTCGTCTCGCTCTCGTAGCGTCCCCAGTCTGTCGACTCGATGCACTGGGTCACTGCCCTGGAGATCTCGGGTGTTTGGCGAGGCCAGGGGGGAATCGTGATTGGCATAGAAACGGCGGGTTTGGGCAGAATAGGGGGGCGAGTTAGGGGCGAGAGGCCGGTTTTGGCTGGCAGGAACGCGTTTCGGTTCCAATCCGCTGGGGGAAAGCCCGCAGCGGGAGACGTTTGAGGCACCAGGAAGTCCGTGTCCGTCACGTAATAACCGCCGTGCTGGGCTTGTGACGTTTTTTTCGCTTCCATATCATGCCGCATTCGCTGACCCAGCCCTAGTGGAGGCTGCGCGGCTCTACTGAGACTCTTTTCAGTAGGGTTACATGATACCGCTGATTGCGTAAAGGACGTGTTTTTGTTTGCTGAATTCTACCCTGGTATCGCTTCAATCGCATCCGAATTGATTGTCTCGACAATCGCCATTCTGGCTGAAGAGGCGGCTGCGCCCGAGGATTTGAATTGGTTTCAGCAATTATTTAACAATCCTTTTCTGCCTTTTGTGATTCTATTTTTCTTGGCATTTCAGATCTTTATCGCTCCGGAACGCCGGCGAAAAGCAGAAGAGGCCAAGATGCTGTCCACTTTGAAGAAGAATGATCGCGTCGTGACGGCCGGTGGCATTCACGGAACGGTGGTTTCGACCTCGTCCGAGACGAATACGCTGACGCTGCGAGTCGACGATAACAACAACACTCGGATCAAAGTCAATTTCACGGCAATCGCTCGTGTGATCGACCCGAACAAAGAGAATAAGGGATCGGATCACAAGGATGCCGATTCCAAAACGAAGAGCTAGAACCTAATTTACTTCTGCGATAGCTCATGACGCGCTACTCGCACGACTGACGAATCCCTCCTTCGATTCAGAAACCTACGATGGACTGCAATTTCTTTTCCCAATCGTTTTTCGATTTCTTCGTGATGCCGCTTGCCCAAGCGGACGAGCTCGCCGAGCCCGTTAAGGAAGGAATCTCAATCGAACAGTACATTTGGCTCGCTGCCGCGTTGGCTGTTTTGATTGTCCCGTTCATCCTGGGTGGGTGGCTGGCGAAGATGCTGAAAATGCCTAACTACTCGACCCGGTTGGGGTTGGTGTTGTTGGCGATCATCGCAAGCTCGACGGTTCTGATCAACAAGCGACCGACTCGTGGTGTTGACCTGCAAGGGGGGACGATCTTGGTTTACGAGATCGACCAGAGCAAAAACATCGGCGAAGACAAGGCGACGGGGCAACGGATCACATCCGAAGACCTTGTTGAGCCGCTTTCACGCCGAATCAACCCCAGCGGTACCAAAGAAATTGTGATTCGCCCTTACGGCGAAAGTCAGATCGAAATCATCGTGCCGGCGAAATCCAGCGGCGAAGGCGACGGCGGCGAATCAAGCGGTGTCGGCGAAGTCGACGAACTCGATCGTATCAAGCGACGTGTCGAAGAAGCAGGGATTTTGCGATTTGCGATTCTTGCCAATCGCAACGACCATCAACGCATCATTGACTTGGCGATCGAGCAGTCCGAATCGGATAGCCAAGCCGAACGCACCAGCACCGTCGTGATGGACGTGAATGGTGATATCGTTGGTCGTTGGGCGCGTGTTGACCAAGAAAAGATCGAAAAACAAGGGGTTCGCCCGCTGCGAGTCAACGTTGGCAATGCGATTGTTCGTAATCCAACCACAGGCCAATTGATCGATCTTCCCGCGACGGTTCGTGGCGACAATGGCGAAGTTAAAACTGTTAAATGGATGCAGCAGCAAGGTCTCGACAGCATCGAAACGCTGATGATCGTCGATCCTGACTTGGATATTAAAGGGGACGACTTGGCGTTCGCGGCAAGCACGTTCGACCAAAATGGGGCTCCCGCGGTTGCCTTTAACCTGACCGACGAAGGCTCGGGACGCTTCTTTGCTCTGACGACCAACAACGCTCCTGTGGGAACGATGCAGCGACAATTGGGCATTGTCTTGGATGATGACCTGCTGTCCGCTCCGAATATCCTGCAACCGATTCGCAAAGAAGGCCGTATCACCGGCAGCTTTACCAAGGAAGAGGTTCAAGATTTGGTTGCGGTTCTGAAGGCGGGGCAATTGCCTGCCGCTCTGACCCCGCAACCCATTGCCGAAAACCAAATTGACCCGACACTCGGTAAAGACACGATCAACAAAGGTTTCTTTGCGATCGGGTTGTCCTTGAGCTTGGTGCTTGTCTTTATCCTGTTTTATTACCGGTTCGCTGGCGTGGTCGCTTGTATCGCGTTGGTTTTGAACTTGGGAATGATCCTGGGCACGATGGTGCTGATCAACCAACCGCTGACGCTTCCAGGACTGGCGGGGCTTGTTTTGACCGTCGGTATGTCGGTCGACGCGAACGTGCTGATTTTTGAACGTATTCGCGAAGAACTCAAGAAAGGTGCGGCGCCCCGCATGGCAATTCGCAACGGTTTCGCCAAAGCAACCGTGACGATTGTTGATGCGAACTTGACCACCTTGATCACCGCGATCGTTTTGTACGCGATCGGAACGGACCAGATCCGCGGCTTCGCGGTGACTTTGATTCTGGGGATTTTGTACTCGATGTTCACCGCGATTTACATGTCGCGAACGTTCTTTGACATTGCCGAACGTCACGGTTTCTTGACCCTCAGCATGTCCGATGGTGTTAACTCGCTGCGTGGCATGTTCAGCAGCGGTGACAATATTGACTTCATGGGCAAAGGCAAATTCGCATTGGCCGTTTCCTCGCTGCTTGTGGTGATCGGAATCAGTTCGATCTTTGCTCGTGGTCAAGGCATTTTTGATATCGACTTTGCCGGTGGTTCGTCGGTTCAGTTCCGAGTCGACAAGCCAACCGAAACCGACACCATTCGTAAGATCGTTGGCGAAGTGATGGTCGCCGAAGATGGTCAACCGATCCAGTTCACGGTCAACGGCGTGACCATGGAATCAAGTCCCAATGGAACCGTCTACAAAGTCGACTCATCGTACGAGCAAGTCGATCAACTGAAAGATGCGATCTCCGCTGCATTCGCTCAGGACGATAGTGTCAATCTTGTGACCTACAAAATCGATATCTCGCCTGCCGATCCGAAAGCACCGCTTGCTCCGAAGGCGTCTTCGCTGAATCCGCGTGACACCAATGGAAGCAAGTTGGCTGTGTTTTATCCTCAGGACGAAGCGGAAACCGATACGGTGGCTAGCGACGAAGAAAGCCCCGCAGCCGAAACCACGACGCCATCTATTTCGGATCGCTCGTCGATCGTTTACAGCACGGCATTGATCAAACTTGGCATCGAAGGCGAAGAAGGCGGTGCGGGCATCAATGCTCCGACGTTGGTCGAAACGCTGATGAATGCTGCCAAGGCAGTCAGCGTGCCTCTGAACGAACGCGGCATCGAACTTACTCCGATTGGCGAAGGTGCGGATAAGTGGAATACCAAGTCTTCACTATCGTTCAGCCAGTGGACGGTGAAATTGCCTTTGGAATTCGCTCAAGCCGACGCGATTATGGAGCAGATCAAGGATAGTCTTGGCAACAAACCGGTTTGGATTAGCAGCAGCAGCGTCGGTGGCCAAGTCGCCGGCGACATGATCGGACGTGCACTCGGTGCACTGTTCGGCAGTTTGCTGTGCATCATCGGATACATTTGGTTCCGTTTCCAACGTGTGATGTACGGTTTGGCTGCGGTGGTCGCTCTGCTGCACGACGTGATTGTTACTCTCGGTGCGATCGCGGTTAGCTACTGGCTCGCTGATGCTCTCGGCTTCCTGTTGATCGATCCGTTCAAGATCAGCTTGACCGTTGTGGCTGCTCTGCTGACGATCATCGGTTATTCGCTTAACGATACGATTGTGGTGTTTGACCGCATCCGTGAAACGAAGGGCAAGTCGACTCACCTGACTGGCGAGATGATCAACACGAGCATCAATCAGACGCTCAGTCGTACGTTGCTGACCTCGCTGACGACGTTGATCGTGGTCGTGCTGCTTTACGCTGTTGGCGGAGCAGGGATTCACGCCTTTGCGTTTGCCTTGGTCGTCGGCGTTCTGGTCGGAACGTACAGTTCGATTTTTGTTGCGAGCCCTGTGCTGTTGTACTTGATTCAACGCAACGAAAAGGTCAAGGCTGCATAGTGCAGCGAGCGAACAATCGTGTCTGACCCACGTATTCGCTGTTGGACACGTTTTGGGATCGGTTTGGGAAAGGAAGTTGGTCGATGCGTACCCTCGGAGCCGTTTGTCTGCTTCTCTCCTGTTCGGTCCTCAACACTTCTCTGCTGAATGCGGAAAGCCCTTCGGGAGTCAGGTCCCAAGGGCGTTGGCAGGCTCAGCTGCGCACCGATGTGGTGCATCTGGCCAGTGATCAGCTTCGCGGCCGTAGCGTCGATGACGACGCGATACATGTCGCGGCCGATTACGTTGCCGAACGAATGGTCGATAGCGGTTTGCGAACCGACCTTTTCCAAGGTTCTCCGTTTCAGCAGCTTGAAATCCCGGTCGGTGCTCGTCCGGGGGCTGCCGAACAGAATTTCGTGCGAGTTTTCCGCACGGTGAACGCTTCGGCCGATTCTGCGAGCGAAAGTGATCGGACCGATTCCAGCGATCTCGATTCCCGCAGTCTCGATACGGTCCAAATCGATGAATCACTTTCGGTCGGCATGAACCCGATGTCGATCGGCTCGGCCAAGGGCGATGTGGCCGCGGAGCTGTATTTCGTGGGCTATGGCATCACGGCTGCCGCATTGGACTACGACGACTACGCCGGCATCGATGTCCAAGACAAAATCGTCGCGATCCTGCGAAAAGAGCCGGGCGTGAATGACGCCAGCAGTCGCTTCGAGGGAACGAAGACCTCGCCGCACGCCTATTTTCAAACCAAAATTGAAAACGCGATCCAGCATGGGGCCGCGGCCGTGATTCTGATCAACGACCCTGGCAGCATCGAAGCGAGTGTCGCCGAGGCCGAGAAAAAGCTGACGACCGAACGCAGTCGTCTCGAGGCGGTGCGGGAACAGCTCGACCGATTGCCAGCGGAAGCCGAGAACATTCGTGCAACCCTGCGGAGCCGAATCTCCGGAATCGAAACGATGATCACCGGGCTCCGCGACGATGTCGATCAAAAGCGTCGCGGCGTATTACAAATCGCCGAAGCGGGCGGAACGGTCACCGTTACCGCGGCCAATCCCGACGATCCGAAATCGGTTGACCGCGAATCGGCCGCAACCGAAAAGAAAACAATTCCGGTCGTTTCGTTAGCGCGTGATCGATTTGATCTCGCGTTGCAAGCAACCACCGGATTCAGCCTTGCCGAACTCGAATCAAAGATTGATAGCACGTATCAACCCCAAGGCATGCTGCTTCCGGGGTTGACCGCTCACGTCAGCGTCGAGCTCCGATCGTCCAACGCCAGCACCTCGAACGTGATTGGTGAATTGCAGGGACGAGGTCCGTTGGCCGAAGAGACGGTGGTGATCGGTGCTCACTACGATCACGTGGGGATGGGGGGCTACGGATCGCTTGCGCCGGGGACGGTCGCGATCCACAACGGTGCAGACGACAATGCCAGCGGGACATCGGCAATGCTAGCAACCGCATCTTTATTGCTCGAGCGGCTCAGCGAGCACCAATCGCACCGCCGGGTGTTGTTCATCGGCTTCACGGGCGAGGAGCGTGGGTTGGTGGGGAGTAAATATTATGTGCGTCACCCTCGTTATCCGCTCGATTCCACGGTGGCGATGATCAATTTAGATATGGTGGGCCGGCTTCACGACAACGAGTTGACGGTTTACGGAACCGGAACCAGTGACGGGTTCGAGCGGCTGGTCGACGGGTTGAACCAACGCTATCAATTTAATTTGATGAAGGTCCCCAGCGGCTATGGGCCGAGCGATCATCAGTCCTTTTACGAGGCGGGGGTGCCTGTTTTATTTTTCTTCACAGGGCTTCACAACGATTATCACCGTCCAAGTGATGATTCCGACAAAATCGATTACGGTGGTCTAACCCGAATAACCGATATGGTTTCTGATGTCGTGTTTGACTTGGCGACACGCGAGACGCGTCCGCGATATGCCGAAACGGAGAAGCGAGTCCAGATTCGCCGTCAATTAACGGCGTTTATGGGAGTTTCTTTACAAGATCGAGCTGATCATGTGGTGATTTCAGGACTGACTTCGGGTGGTCCTGCCGAGCGAACTGGCTTGATGCCGGGCGATCGACTTGATCGCTTGGGGAAAAAGTCGGTACGGACGGCAGTGGACGTGTTGGATTTACTTCGCCATCGCTCGCCGGGTGATGCGTTGAAAGTAACGCTGACGCGTAACGGCCAACCGTTGGAGTTCGAGATCCGCTTGGATGCTCGTCCCGGTGGATGACAAGCAAACGCAACGTAAAAAACAGAGTAATTTTTTTCGGGGTTTGTCAGAACTGTACAGATTAGTCTTTACGGCAATCGGTATGGCTGGCACAATTCCGAGTGAGTCAGTACTGCGAGTGACAGTTCTGATAGTGTCGGCGTGAATGTCTCGGCGATGGCGATGGACGCCACGTGTACGAGTGTTTGCATTTGCGTCGAGTCAAGATCTGCGCACCCATAACGCAAGGAGAGCGGACGTGCGATTTAACTGTGTAGCGGCCATTCTAGTGGCCATCCTTACCATGACAGCCGTCGTCCCTAGTGTCGCTACGGCTCAGGAAGCATCCGCATCGAGCGGACACCGCGTCGCCGTGGTTGATGTAGCTTACATCTTCAAGAACCACCCCGGCATCAAAGCCCAAGTGGAGCGAGTCGAAGGCGATTTGAAGAGCTATGATGCTCAGCTTCAAGGCAAGCGTGAAGAGCTAAAGCAAGCTGCCGAACGTCTCAAGACGTTCAAAGTAGGCACCCCGGATTACACCGCTCAAGAAGAACAAGTGGCATCGATGGAATCGAAGCTTCGCTTGGACATGGCACGTAAGCGTAAAGAGCTTGCCGATGCCGAAGCTCGTATCTACTTTGAAAACTATCAACGGATTGCATCGGGCGTCCAATTCTTGGCGCAGCACTACAAGATCAACATGGTTCTTCGTTACAACAGCGAAGAGATGGATCTTGAAAGGGGTGAGTCGGTCATCCGTGGTGTGATGAAGAACATCGTCTATCATGACGAAGCCCTCGACATGACCAAGGGTGTGATGCAGTACTTGGACAAAGCGATCCAAGAAGACGTTGCCAAACGTGGCGGTGCGGGAACGACTCGCTAAGCAAAGCTCGATTGCGAGTTCCGCAATCCAATGACGTAAACCGACCTGTGGCATTTGAAAAGAATCAAATGCCATGGTTCGGGGACTCTCACTGCATTCGAATCCCAGCGATCTCGAATGCCGTGAACACCGTAAACACACAAGGCTCTCGCAAGGATGTGAGAGTGGGCACGGCAGGGGAGGCCGAAGCGTGACACCATCACGCAACGAACATACAATCGCGGTTTCGTGCGAAGTCCGCGGTCGAGGCTACTGGAGCGGTCGCGACGTGCGTGTCGTGATGCACCCGGCACCGGTGGGTACTGGGATTCAATTGGTCCGCAGTGATTTGCTGTCCAAACCGATGTGCCAAGCGTCTGTCGAAAATCGAAATGATGCTAATCTTCGCACCATCTTGCACGATGGCGATGCCCGTTTCGAGATGATCGAACATTTGATGGCTGCCCTGGTGGGACTCGAGATCGACAATTGTTTGGTTGAAATTGACGCCGAGGAATTGCCGGGACTTGATGGCAGTGCCGCTGCATTTGTGGCCGCGCTGCGAACCGCCGGACTTATCATTCAATCGCAACCCAAGCGTCGTTTGACGCTGCGTGAGCGGATCTATGTCGAGTCACCTGCTGGGTGGATCGAAGCAACTCCCGCAGAAGATGGCCATACTTCGTACGAGTATCGCTTGAGTTTCGATGGTCCTTCGCCGATCTTTGATCAAACCTTCACACTGCGAATGACACCGGAACGATTTATCCGTGATGTCGCTCCGGCTCGAACGTTTGTCACGGAAGCTCAGGCTCAATCACTGCGAGAGCAGGGGGTCGCATCGCACGTCACCAACCAAGACTTGTTGGTGATCGGCGAACACGGTCCGATTGAAAACACGCTACGGTTTCGCGACGAATGTGCACGGCACAAAGTGCTCGATCTGATTGGTGACTTGGCGCTTGCCAATGTCGAATTGGTCGGGAACTTTGTTTCCTATCGTGGCGGACACAACCTTAACGGCCGCATGGCTCAGCGACTTGCTGAGCTCGCAGCCTCGCAGATTCCCCTAACCCATATTTCACAATCGCATCGAAATGTTGCTTAGCCATAGCAGTGATTTCTCCGTGCGGATGTGGGATTACAACCGAGAGATGTTTGGAGCCGAAACATGAGTACCCAGATTGCTCAGACTGCGGTGGTTGATCCACGTGCTAAGTTAGGGACGAATGTACGCATTGGTCACTTCTGCGTGATCGGTCCGGATGTCAGCATCGGTGACGATACTTTGCTCGAAGACCATGTGGTTCTTTCCGGCGTTACCTCGCTCGGCGAAGAGAACCATGTGTTCCCAGGCTGCGTGATCGGTGCGGACCCGCAAGACACAAGCTACAAGGGGACCCCAACGCAGGTGCAGATCGGCGACGGCAACGTCTTCCGCGAGTACTGCACGGTCAACCGCGCTACGGAAAAAGAAGACGGTATCACCCGAGTCGGTCACAACAATTACTTTATGGCTCACACCCATATTGCCCACGACTGCAAAGTCGGTGACCGCAATGTGATGGCCAACAATGTGATGATCGGCGGACACGCGCACATCGGCAACGACATCACCATCGCCGGTGGCGTTGGCATCGTGCACTTTGCATCGGTCGGCAACATGAGCTTTATTAGCGCGATGGCGCGAGTGCTTCATGATGTTCCACCCTACATCATCGTCGATGGCCAGCCCGCCAAGCCTCGCGCGGTCAACACGATCGGGATGAAACGACATGGATTTCCCAAAGAAGACATTGAAATCCTGACCAAAGCTTACAAGTTACTCTATCGATCCTATGTGGGACTCGATGCCGCCAAGGAACAATTGTTGTCCACTGGCCCCATTCGGCCTGTGCTTCGCGAATTGTTCAATTTCATGGATACAACGGTTGCCGGTCAAAAAGGCCGTGGTCGCGACCGAAGGAGAAAAGCAGCGTGAGTCGGTTACGAATCGCAGTCATCGGTGCAGGTCATCTAGGACGTATCCACGCCAAATTGTTGCAACAGGTCGACGGGGTCGAGCTTGTTGCCGTGACCGATCCCTTCGCACAGGCTCGGGCAAAAGTAGAAGAACTGTTTTCAGTTCCCACGTTTGCCGATTACCGAGAATGTATCCCTAAGATCGATGCGGCGGTGGTTGCGGCTCCGACCGATTTGCACGCGGAAATCGCCACTGATTTGCTCAAAGCTGGCAAACACGCCTTCGTGGAAAAACCATTGGCGGCGAATGGCCCCGACGCGCAGCGAATTGCGAATCTGGCGAGAAGCCGCAACCTGACTCTGCAGGTCGGGCACGTCGAACGATTTAACCCGGCGTTCGCTGCCTTGGAAGACTTGGCAGTGGATGCGAAGTACGTCGAAGCGGTCCGCGCTTCGCGGTTCCCCGGTCGCTGTCTTGACGTCGGCGTGGTGATGGATTTGATGATTCATGATTTGGATCTTGTCCTGTCGTTGACCAATGCACCGGTGCGTTCGGTATCCGCCAGCGGAATGTCGGTGATCAGCAGTCACGAAGACATCGCCGAAACTCGCATTGAATTTGAATGTGGGTTGGTTGCCAATTTGAAAGCGTCGCGACTGAGTCCAACTCCGGCTCGGCAAATGCAGATTTTTGGTGCGAATGGCTTTGCGGATATCGACTTTGGCAAACCATCGCTGACCTCGGTTTGTCCAAGTGCGTCGGTGGTGGACCGTACTTTTGATCTCGATAGCGAAGTCGACAACCCGCTTGTGTGTGCGGATCAAATCTTCACCGAATCGCTGAAGTGTGTGACCAAGGAATTGGAACCACGCAATGCGATCTTGGATGAACTTCACGACTTTGCGATCAGCATCCAAACCGGTATCTCGCCGGCCGTCAACGGAGACGCCGGTGCAAGAGCCGTCGTCGTTGCCGACCAAATCCTCGACTCGATCAAGAAACGTACCTGGTACCGCGATTCGAGTACCACCGAAGTCGGTCCGCACGCGATGGTGCGTCAACGCATCGAATCGGCCAGTCGTCGTGCCGGACAAAATCGACGCGCTGCGTAGCGGCGAGAAGTGTCATCGAGTGTGCGTGTGGGTGATTGAGATCTTCTTTATGGTCCCCACTCGGGGGTGTACGGTGCTGCGTTCTCTCCTCGCCCCTGACGCACTGTCGGCGGTCATGCCGCTTTGGGGGGGTGAACCTGCGGTTTTCCGAAGTCGCCTTAATAAGGAGTGCCTCCGGCGCCGCGGGCAAGGCGTATGCTGGTAACCGTATGCTGGTAACGTTGTGACCTCGGGTTGGGACTACTTTGCCGCCAAACCTGCCTTGCGATCTGATTTCGGATGTCAATAAGCAGGAAAACGGGCGAAGTGGTTGACGGCAGGGCGGGGATTCACGTGCAACCAACCGAGGGACCTGTTACACTAACTGACGTGCGATTGCGCCGGAGCACTTCAGAATCGAAAGCCCGCTAGATGATTCACCTTCCTGAAATTTTGTCGTCGATAGAAGACCCTACAAGTTTTCTTCTCGAGTCAATTAGATCAGCGGTGCTTGTTGACGATGTGACCGTGCTCGTCTCGATTTTGGATGAGATTGAAGACGCATCCGAAAGATCGTTGATCGAGAAACTTAAGATTGACTCCGGGTTTCGCAGCCAAGTCTTTGCGGGAATTCAAACGGTCACGTTCAACAAGGCTGCCGTGGAGTTGTTTGAGGCGGAGTCGATCGAGGAGCTGAATCGACGTGCCTCCGAACTCGCCCCCCCGGATGCGCTTTCGTCGCTTGCAAGTTATTTGCAAGCGATTGATCGCAGGGATTCTAATTTCAGCGACGACGTCGCCTTCATGACGCTCAAGGGAAAGCGGATTTATGTCCGCGCCAACGTCAACGTCTTCAGTAATGGTGACAAGACGTATGCTGTTAATTCCTTCACCAACATCACCGATTGGTACAACGACCGAAATGCGCTCGCTGCAGTGCGAACGCGTTACGCACTGGCGTTGAAGGGAAGCCAGTTTGGCGTATGGGATTTTGACATCCCCAATCAACAAGTGATCCGAGATAACGAATACCTGCGGATTCTTGGATATCGCGAAGGCGAGATCGACCGGTCTGTAATGGGGGTGCGTGCCCTGATGCATCCCGAGGATTTAAGCCAGCTCGATGCGATGGGTGAATTTCCGGATACCTTTGATTACGAATTTCGTATTCGCCGCAAAACAGGCGAGTACCGTTGGCTTCGTCTCGAAGGATCGGTCTGCGAATGGAACGCCAAAGGTGAAAAAATACGCGCCGTCGGTACGGTGCGAGACACTTCGGTTGAGCGGCAACAGTTGGAGTTGATGAATCTTGAAAAAGAGATTTTCAAGAACGCATCCGAGGGAACGTCGATTGAATCGCTGCTTTCTTTGGTTGCGAGCAAGATTGACGTGGCCTTTCCGGCGCTCCGCTGCTTGGTGTTGATGTTGGATGAGGCCAGGCAATCGATTCGGTATGCCGCCGCTCCATCACTACCTGAGGATGTCCGAAGGACGCTGCTGGGGTTTCCCATCATGAGTGAAGCGACAACCTGTCGCGCGGCGATGCAATCGGGATCGTTTCGATTTATTCAAGACGTGATGTTGAGTCCCGAGTTTTCTGCGACCGCATCGTTTTGCGGCCCAATAGGAATCAAGACGATTGGGTCGATGCCGATCACCGACAGCACGAACACGACGTTGGGGACGATTTGTTTGGCGTCCAACGACGCGAACTGCCGTCCTCCTGAGGATCTCGTCAGCCTTGAACGCGTGGCGAGGTCGCTGGCGTTAGTGATCGAACGCGAGAAACAAAAAGAGCGTGCTCGAAAGCGAGAGCTACAGCTTCAAAATCAGCAAAAGTTTGAGAGTCTTGGAAAATTGGCGAGTGGGATCGCGCACGACTTCAATAATTTGTTGACCGTGATCATGACCAACGCCGAGTTATGCAACTTTAACTTGCCGCCGGGAAGCGTGGCCAACGACAACCTGGATCAAGTGGTCGATGCGGCCGAGATGGCATCATCGCTCTGTAAACAAATGCTGACGTTTGCGGGGCAATCCCAATCGCAAACTCAGCATGTGGACCTCGCACAAGCCGCGACCAAAGTCGCCAGTCTGGTGGGGTCGGCGACCAAAAAAGGAATTCATATCGATCTACATATCGCGCCGGGCACACCGAATGTTTGGGGAGACGTGACCGCGCTTTCGCAAGTCTTGTTGAACTTATTGACCAACGCGGTCGAAGCGATCGGTGAATCAGGCGAGGTGCACATCGACGTTGCCACCAAACAAGTCTCACAAGTGGAAATTGATGGCTTCATCTTTAGTGGAAAGATCCAGCCTGGAGAGCATGTCTTCGTTACCGTGAAAGACAACGGAGCCGGGATCTCGCCCGAGACATTGCATTGCATTTTTGACCCCTTCTTTACCACCAAATCGACAGGACAAGGGGTCGGCTTGGCAACGGTACTCGGGATCGTCGAACAGCACGGCGGCGCCATCGACTTGCAATCTTCTGTGGGATCGGGAACCGAATTCACGATTCTGTTTCCGGCGCTATCCGATTTGCAGCCTGCTGCCGAAAAATCAGTCTCGAACTGAGTCGCGAGTGATGAAGCCGACGGGGAACGTGCGGCGGTGCCGCCGTTTGCGACAGCGATGCCGCCGCAAACGGTGTTTCGATTCCGCTTATCCGAGATGATCGTTTCGCCTACTTATTCGATTGGCGTTTCTTTGTTGCCATCACGAAGGAACGGCTTTCGCTCTTGTTCGCCTTGGGCTGGCTTGAATTCGCGAACCCAAATATTACGGAATCGTACGGGGTTGCCGTGGTCTTGCAGCGAGATCGGACCGACGGGTTCGTGAGCTTTGTATTCGGGGGGGCGGTTGTAGGGGGTGTCCCCTTTTAGCTCGAAGTGATTCAGGATCAAGACTCCATTGTGAACCACGGTAACGTACGCGGGCGAAACTAATTCTTTGTCATCGCCGAAACGGGGCGCGGTCCAGAAAATGTCGTAAGCATTCCATTCGCCTGGCGGACGCGTCGCGTTGACCGCCGGTGGTGTTTGTTTGTAAATCGCTCCGGCTTGTCCATCAAAATAGGTTTCGTTGTCATACGAGTCCAAGACTTGGATTTCGTATCGCCCCATCATGAACACACCACTGTTGCCGCGACCTTGTCCGCTGCCTTTGGCAGGTGTCGGTGCTGACCACTCGATATGAAGTTGGCAATCACCAAACTCTTGCTTCGTGGTGATCATGCCTTCGCCGGTGCTCGCGACACCGTCTTTGACGTTCCACTTGTCGCCGTTTTTCCATTCGGACAGATCGGCGCCGTCAAACAAAATCACGGCGTCCGAGGGGGCGTCTGCATTGGATTCGCCCGGAGTCACCTTGGGCGGTTCCTGCCATTTGATCCCATTAAGGTACTCTTCGGCCGAGAGCGATGAAGCCGAAAGTGCGACGGACAATCCGAGGCCGCCCAGCAGGGCAAAACGTGTCAAAGGAAGAAAAACGCTACGTTTCATGTGGTTTCTCAAAGATGGGGGGAAGGTTTATGAGGTGGTTTCGAAGGATTCGAGTGCCAACCACGCACGATTTGATCGGCTTTCGTATTCTCGAACAATCAGAGTTTACACAGCGTCAAAAGTGTTGACGAGCAGGAAGCCCCCGATATAGTGAATTAGCGGTTCGCGATACCTCGCTGCGAGATATTCGGCCCACTCCCGCCCGCCCATTCCCTGGGCTACTCGTATCAGCCAGTAGCGTGCTGATACTGGATTGGCGTTATCAGACTCGCTGTTCTCTGAAATCCATACGCCTTCGTTGCTTCACAAGCTTGATGCGATTGGTACACAAGCGAAGTGTAAACGTCGTTGGTGCTTTCAGAGATCAGCGTGCAAACGAACTCTGAAAGCACGAGTAATGCCATGCCCTTTCGAACGATCTTGTTCGCTGTCGTTTCACTAATTTGCATCGATTTAGTGGCAAAGGAGTCCTCGGATCCCCAAGTATCGCTGAGTTATGCTCGCGACATTGAGCCGATTTTTCGCAACAAGTGTTTTGGATGCCACCAAGGCGCGAAGCAGCTAGGTCAATACAAAATGACCGACTTCGCGTCGTTGCTCGCAGGCGGCGAGAGTGAATCCGCGGCGATTGTGCCCGGTAAACCAGACGAAAGTTATCTGGTCGATCAAATCACGCCAGTCGATGGGCATGCCGAGATGCCGAAATCTCCGGCCAAGCCACTGCACGCCAGCGAGATTGAAAAGATTCGGCAATGGATCTCCGATGGCGCAATGGATGATTCGCCAAAGTCGACGGGGCCGACTTACACTCCAGACCATCCGCCCGTTTACGTCGGGCCACCCACACTGCCGTCGATCGATGTTTCCCCCGATGGGCAACAAATCGCCGTCGCAGGGTTTCATGAAATCATCCTGCTCAATAGTGAGAACGGGGAAACGATTTCGCGTTTGATTGGAATGAGTCCACGAATCAATACCGTCCGCTTTTCGCCCGACGGAAAACGGATCGCCGCGACCGGTGGAACTCCTGGGGTGCAAGGCGAACTGCAGATCTGGGACGTCGCATCCACAGAACTGAAAATGTCGTTGCCCTTTACGCATGACACGCTTGGCGGTGCAAGCTGGTCTCCCGACGGAAGCAAGCTTGCCTTTGGCGCGACCGACAATGTGATTCGCGCGATTGACACCGCATCGGGCCAGCAGGTGCTGTTTCAAGGGGCGCATGACGATTGGGTTCGCGACACTGTCTTTACACCCGATGGGACTCATTTGATTTCGGTCGCTCGCGATATGTCGTGCAAGTTGACCGAGGTTGCCACTGAGCGATTTGTTGACAACATCACGTCGATTACACCGGGGGCCCTTTCGGGAGGACTCAATAGTGTCGCGATTCATCCCGAGCGAAATGAAATTCTGGTTGGCGGTGCGGACGGTGTCGCCAAGGTTTATCGTGTGTTTCGCGAAACCGCTCGCAAGATCGGCGATGATGCCAACTTGATCCGTAATCTGCCAGCGATGCCAGGCCGAATCTTCAGTGTCGCCATTAGCCCTGATGGGACACGCTTGGCCGCCGCGTCGACGCTCGATGGTCGCAGCGAAGTGCGAGTTTGGAAGTATGACTTTATCGGCACCTTGTCGGAAGAAGTCAAAAAAATCATGGCCAAACGAGGGCCTCAACGCTCGGCAAACGAAAAAGAAATGCTGGCGGCCTATCAGTCCAAGGAAACCACCGAGATCGCAAAATGGAGTAGCGACACCGCGGCGGTTTACGCGATTCGTTTCTCCAGCGACAACGGACTCGTGATTGCCGGTAACGATGCCGTGCTGCGGCGAATCGATGCTGATGGAAAGCTTGTGTCCGAGTTTCCGGTGGTTGCGGTCGAAAGTGAAAAGAACACCAAACACGGTGCCTTTGACGCCAAGGCGTGGATGCGAGCCCAGTCGGCGTCTGCCGAATCGTTAACGGACGAACCGGCCGTGGATGCGAAATGGGCTCGCCAATTGACGGTCTATCCCGAGACGATTCGATTGGATTCGCCCTACGCCTACAGCCAAATTGTGGTGATGGCGACGCTTGCGGATGACTCGACTGTGGACGTGACCCGTTTTTGCGAAGTCCACGTTCCCTCGCTGATCGCAATTGACCAGCGTGGTTTGATGAGACCGATTGCTGATGGCCATGGCGAGATGGTGGTTCGCTTTGGCGAGCTTACGAAAACAGTCTCTGTTGATGTCGCTTGCTACGGTGACGACGATGCCCCCGGCGCGGTTGACTACATTCACGACGTCAATCCCGTGCTCAGCCGGTTGGGGTGTAACCAAGGAACATGTCATGGGGCCCAAAAAGGAAAAAACGGATTTCGGCTGTCGCTTCGCGGTTACGATCCCGTGTTCGATTTGCGAGCGCTCAAAGACGACTTGGCGGCTCGACGTATCAACCCCGCCTCGCCGGACGACTCGTTGATGCTGAGAAAACCGCTCGGGTTGACACCGCATCAAGGTGGTGTGCTGATGGTCGACGGAGACCCCAACCATGCGATTCTGCGACGCTGGATTGCCGATGGGAGCCAGGTGGATTTGCAGTCACCCCGTGTTGCATCGATCGAGATTTCCCCGAGCAATCCAACGGTCCAAGCGATCAAGTCGCGTCAACAAGTGCGAGTGGTCGCGACCTATCGCAACGGCACTTCGCGTGACGTGACCAGCGAAGCGTTTATCGAAAGCGGGAACTCCGAAGTCGCCAGCGCCGATGCCAAGGGCTTGCTGACGGCGATTCGCCGCGGCGAAGCTCCCATCTTAGCTCGTTTCGAAGGTGCCTATGCGGCAACGACATTAACCGTGATGGGCGATCGATCGGGGTACGAAGATCCGGTGCTTCTCACCCACAACACGATCGATGAACTCGTCGCCCAGAAATGGCAGCGAGTCAAAGTGGTCCCCAGCCCGCTGTGTGATGACGCCACGTTCTTGCGCCGTGTCCATCTTGATTTAACCGGACTGTTGCCCACCAGCGATCAAGTCAAATCGTTCTTGGCCGACACGACCGACTCGCGTGAAAAGCGTGCCAAGGTGATTGATGAATTGATCGGCAGCGAAGCCTATATCGCCTACTGGACCAATAAATGGTGCGACCTGTTGCAAGTCAATCGGAAGTTTCTCGGGGTCGAGGGAAGCACGAAGTTTCAAGAATGGATTCGCACTTGCGTTGCTGAAAACCGGCCCTATGACCAATTTGTCCGCGAGCTGTTAACCGCCAGCGGATCGAACAACGAAAATCCTCCGGCGTCGTATTTCAAAGTGCTGCGAACGCCCGAAGACACGATGGAGAACACGACGCATTTGTTCTTGGGAATCCGCTTCAATTGCAACAAGTGCCACGATCATCCGTTTGAGCGTTGGACCCAAGACCAGTACTTCGAAATGTCGGCCTACTTTGCGCAGGTCGATCTGAAAAAGGATCCCGCCTCGGGAGATCGCAAAATTGGTGGTTCGGCAGTCGAAGGTGCCAAGCCGCTGTTTGAAATCGTGACGGACAAAACAAGCGGTGAGATCAAGCATGGCAGAACCGGGGATACCGTCCCGCCGAAATTTCCCTTCGCCGTCGACCATGAAACAAGCGACAATGCCTCGCGACGCGAGCAGCTTGCTCGCTGGATGACCGATGCCGACAATCCGTACTTTGCCCGCAGTTATGTCAACCGCTTGTGGGGCTATTTGCTTGGCGTCGGTTTGATCGAACCGATCGACGACATTCGTGCCGGCAACCCACCGACCAATCCCGAACTGCTGAACTTCTTGACGGATCGTTTTGTCGAATCCGGGTTTGATACGCGGACGATGCATCGTTTGATTTGCAATAGTCGAACCTATCAGCTAAGCATCGAGTCGAATCCGCTAAACGAAGACGACCATCTGAATTACTCGCATGCCATGCCGCGGCGATTGCCTGCCGAAGTGATTTACGATGCAGTGCACCAGGTTACCGGAGCGATTAGTTCGATTCCCGGTGTGGCCAAGGGAACACGAGCTGCC
>NZ_JBFHFD010000019.1:0-33254 GCF_041583735.1 Novipirellula sp. | reverse complement strand
TGCTTCACAAACGCAAGTTGTCCGAGTCCGGGTTGCAACCCATCACGTACGGCGATCATGACCGGTTTGGCCCCCTACACATCGGGTGTTTATTCGAACTATCAGGACTGGCGTGAAGCGATTCCAAATCGCCGAACGATCGGAGCCTATTTTCGACAGCACGGTTACTTCAGTAGCGGCGCGGGAAAGATCTTCCACTACCACATGGTGGATCCGCAATGCTGGGACGAGTATTGGCCATCGCAGCAGCAGAACATGCCCGACGAAGCGTTTCCCGATTTTTCCGAATCCACGCTCGCGACAGCGGAGAACCCAACGCCAAAGACGATGAACATGCCGGCGTTCCATCAGATGTATGGGATGTTCGACTGGTCAGCTCTGGATGTTCCAGATGAACAGATGGGCGACTTCAAAAGTGTCGACTATGTGTTGCGACAGCTCAACGAACCACGAGACAAACCGCTCTTTCTGGCCTGCGGGATCTATCGACCGCACTTGCCGTGGTACGTGCCTCGCAAGTACTTTGACATGTTCCCGCTTGACGACGTCGTCCTGCCCAAGCGAATGGAGAACGACCTTGACGATGTGGGGTCACGAGCAAAGGACATCGCGTTTCGAGGCGGCGGCTACCACCAGCATGTCATCGAAGCGGGACAGTGGAAACGCGCCGTGCAGGGGTATCTGGCGTCGATTGCGTTTGCCGATGCGATGTTTGGGCGTTTGCTTGATGGGCTGGACGCCAGCGGCCAACGTGAAAATACAGTCGTCGTGTTGTGGTCCGACCACGGCTGGCAACTTGGCGAGAAACAGCATTGGCGTAAGTTCGCGCTTTGGGACAACGTGGTGCGTTCGGTTTTGATGATCCATGTTCCCAAGGGTGCACACGGACTGCGAGACGGTTCGGCGGATGGTCAATGGTGCCATCGCCCCGTTTCGTTGCAAGATATCTATCCAACGCTTGTCGATGTCTGTGGGCTGCCGGTAAACAACGAAATCGATGGTCACAGTCTGGCGCCGCTTCTCAAGAAACCCGATGCAAAATGGGATCACGTCGCGCTGACCACCTACGACTTTGGCGAGTTCTCTGTACGCAGCCAACGCTATCGGTACACACGATACATCGACGGCAGTGAAGAACTGTATGACCATCAATCCGATGCCGAGGAGTGGCACAATTTGGCGCAGGATCCGAAGTTCGATTCGATCAAGAACGAACTGGCCGCGAAAATCCCGGCGTCACCTGCGCCGCTCGTAAAAACATCCGAGAAACTGCAGCCACACCACATCCCTCCCTTCCGCTCTCGAGCGGAGTACGACGAATGGCTACAGCACGGCAAAGACAACCAATACTTGCTGAATAAGTACTGGCAATAGCCAAGCCGAACGGCCAATTTGCGTTCCGTAGCTACGCTCGCCAGAGCGTGGACCGCCAGAGCGTGGATCGCCACTGGGCAGTCACGCGTCACCACCTTCTGGCGAAGGTAGTTACGAAACATGCATTAGCCGATTCTGCAAATTCACCGTAGCGGAAGTCGTCAAGACTTTCGTACCGCGACGGAGGACCCCGAAACTCTTGATGAGTTCCGCTACGAAATCATTTATTGCGTGGCGTGAAGGGATCAAACTAATCAAGCACGGGGATCGCAAAGTCGGCGGGTTCGATTTGGCCTCGCAATGTCTCGATCGTCTTTCTAACGTCTTTGATTGAATACGACGTCGATGGTGAATCGCCGATCGATTTCAGATCGGATTTATTCATCCAACGCTCCACGCAAACCCAAGTGGCAAGCTCGTCCGCCACGGCTTGATGATCACGTGCGATCGTCACCGACTTCAAAAAGCAATTGGCAGTTTGATCGGGATCCTTTTGTGATTCCGCCAAATGTGCTTGCTGACGCCACAATTCCGGCAACGCGAAGCGGTCCTCGAAGGTATTGGCGGCCTCCAATCCACGGCGGATCGCCTCTTCCACTGCTGCAAAATCACCGGATTGGCGTTTGGCAGACGCCAAGTAGCTCATGTACAGTGGGACGGCCAATCGGGCACCAGTCATCTGGTAGCGTGGGATCGCTTGATCGAGCGTGTCGTTGGCCGATTGCGTGTCGCCGATGCAGAGCAATCCGCCCGCACGGTACAACATCGCGGTGGTTTCCCAGAAAAAGAACGCTTGTTGCTGCGAAACTTCGATCTGGCGATCGGCCATCCTCACTGCTTCGTCGCCGCGTCCCATCGACACCGACAACCACGAGTGATGATGCAGTGCAAATGCGACGCTAAAGGGATGATCCAAGGTTTCCGCCATCTGCAACGCTTGTTGCATCGACTTCATTGCCGAATTCGGCAGCCCAAGATGCCATTGGTTCAGCCCCCTGTAACACAGATGTGCAACGCCTGCGTGTTGGCCGGTACGGCGAAGATGGAACATCGCTTTGTCGGCATCAAACCACTGCACTCCCTTTTCAGTGGACTGAAGCGACGAGGCAAATTCGGCATGATAGTATCGTCCGATCGCATCCAAGAACAACGCCTCGACGCGAGCGCCGTTGTCGTTGATCTTTTCCCCCATCTCGATCATCGATTGGCCGATTTCGATACAAGGTATCACGTAATCGCTGACGATTCGCCAAGATCCTTTGGCCCACAATGCGTGCAACTGAGCCATCGGGTCGCCCAATTTTTGGCAAAGCACGGTGCGTCGGTCGTAGATCGATTCCAAATCCGGCGATGCATATCCCATCGTCGACAAGATCGCGATCCCCAGCGAGATGTTGATTTTCAACTCCAATGCGTCTCGCAAACTGGATTCCGGCAAACGTTCGATTAGCGTCAGCCCTGCTTTTAGATGTTCGATGGCTTCGACGAAGGCCCCGCTCGCGACGGCCGACGCACCGGCGACTTCCCACCACTGTGCGGCTTCTTGGTCCATCCCTGCTCGGGTGAAGTGGGACGCCAACACCTCGGGTCGCTGATCCATCGTTTCGGGAAATCGGCGGAGCAGGACGTCAGCGATGCGGTGATGAAACTCTTGTCGTTGACGACGCAACATCGATTCGTACGCCGCGTCCTGAATCAATGCGTGCTTGAATTGAAAGGTGCAATCCGGCAGCGTCCCTCGTCGATAAAGTATCTCGGCTTCGGTCAAGATCGCGAGTTCTCGTTTCAGCGCGACGTCGTCCATATTCGCGGCGGCGCGAATCATTTCGTAAGAGAATTCGCGTCCAATCGTCGCGGCCAACCGTACAAATCCCTGATCGCCACCCGCCCGATCCAATCTCGCCGTCAACAAATCCTGTAGCGACGAAGGGATCTCATCGCTGCTGCGTGCGGTCAACAGTGACGAGCCATGCATGTCGGTATGAGATTCATAGGTTTCGATGTCGGATTCGGCCAACATTTTGGCGTACTCTTCGACAAACAAAGGGATGCCATCGGTTCGTTCGATGATGCGAGCGATGGTTCCTTTGGCGATATGCCCGTCGCCCAGCCGCGATTGAATGATCTGAGCGGCTTGCGCGCGAGTCAATCGGTTTAGTGCGATCTGACTTTGATGCGCTCGACTGGTCCACGGCGTCGTAAACTCGGGCCGAAACGTTTGCAGACACAAACAAGGCACATCCATCGGCTGATCCGCGATCCGAGACAAAATTTCGAGTGTCGACGGATCAATCCAATGTAAATCCTCGACGATGAACAACAGAGGTTGTTGCTGGGCCAGACCAATGACCCAATTCAAGATCACGTTCACCGTCAATTCTTTCTTTTTCGACGATGCCATCTTGGGTGGTCCCAATGTTGGGTCCGCTGGCAGCGACAGCAATTCCAACAGGATTGGCAGCGAATCGGGTCGTGACATCCCGATCGATTGCAAGTGCTGGTCGACTCGCAGCCGACGTTCGTCGCCCGTCGATTCGGGATCGAGATCCAACCACCGGATCAACGATTCCTTGACTGGCTGAAAGACGCTGGCGGTATGGTAGGGCGAACAGTTCCATTCCAGAATCGGAGGTCGTTTGTTGGACGGTTTGTTTTTAGCCGCAAATTGCTGCGTTACGTGTTCCTTTATGATCTGAATCAGACGCGATTTTCCTAAACCCGCTTCACCGATCAGCACGACCAGCTGCCCGACACCTTCGGACGTCAATTCCCAGCGATCAAGCAACATGCTGACTTCTTGATCGCGTCCGACTAGCGGCGTTCTTTCTGTTTCGTCAGCGATTTGATCCGATGTGGCGGCGGCACGGCGGCCACGCACTCGATATAGCGACGTAGGCTGATCGTTCCGCAGCCCGCAGGTAGCCGAGAGCCTCTCGGTGTCGAAATGATGTCCAACCAATCGCAAGGTATCTTCGCTCAGCACGACCTCGTTGGGTTCGGTTTCGCGATCAATTTTGGAGACCAATGAAAAGACGTCGCCCACCAAGTTTTGGGCATCGCCGCCCATGACGACAATCATGCCACTATGGATGGAAAACCACACGTCCAACTGCATCTCGGTACGACGACGATCGTTTGTCAGGCGACTTTGAAATTGCTCATTCAAGTCCACCGCCATGTCGGTCGCTCGCCGCGGCGCGTCTTCATAGCTGAGCGGGTAGCCAAAGCAGACCGAAAACTCTTGGCCTGCGCTGTACAGCAGACTGCCCCCGTAGGTCCTTGCTTTTTCGTTTACCGCGATTTGTAGTTCATTGAGCGTTTCGATCTGATCGTCGGGGTCACCACCGGCGGGATCTTGGGATTTTGCAACCGCGCTGATTCGCAGCACCGTGACGTGCCGCCGCCCTGAAACGGTGGAACCGGATCCCTGTGATCCTGAGGTCGATTTTTCGCCGTCGGCCGATTGGCTCGACAGGCTGTCGGTGACGGAATAGGTGCTTTCGTTGGTCGGATCCACGCCTGAGGCGGCATCCCGTTCGGCGTGATCTAGCGGCCGAGTCGGGGTGGAATTGTTGCCTTCGTTCTCGGAGTAGAATTCATCCGACGAATCTGCCTTGATCGAGGATGACAAACATTGGTTCAATCGATCGGCTAGATCTTGACCGGTCGAATAGCGTTTCGAAATTGACCGCGACATTGCACGCAAACAAATACGCTGCAGGGCTTCAGGAACGTCCGGTGCTAACTGCCTAAGTGGCTGCGGATCGTCCTGCAAAATTTGCCGTCGGATTTCGTTCTTGTTCGAACTGCGAAACGGAACCCGTCCGGTCAACAATTGGTACAACAGCACCCCGAGGGCATAAATATCGGTGCGTCCATCGATGCGATGCGCCTGGCCCTCGACCTGTTCGGGCGCCATGTACTGAACCGTGCCCATGATGTCGCCGATCTGGCTGCCGTCGTTGTCTTCGGCAATTGCCAATCCGAAATCCACCAACACCGGACCACGATCTTTGGTCATGATCACGTTGCCTGGTTTGACGTCGCGGTGGACAACCATCTGCGTATGTGCGTGCCCTAATGCCAATGCCAAATCGGCGATCAATTTGGCGGCCGACGTGTGACTGATCTTGTGCGAATTGAGGTATTCGTAGAGCGTCGGTCCCTCTAAGAATTCTGTGACGATATAGACTTTGCCGTTTTGCACGCCAACGTCAAACACCGACACGATCCCAGGATGCTGCAGCTTGGCAAGGCTGAGTGCTTCGTCAAGGTATTTTTGCGTCCTATCGGCACTTCCCTTGTCCACACGAGGCTTCGGGACTTTGATCGCGATCCTGCGTTCCAGGGTCGGATCGTAGCCTTCGTACACCCATCCGAAAGTCCCTTCGCCGATCACCCGAATCGTGCGATACCGGTCCCCAAACGTCATTGCCGTTTTGTGGGTCGTGTTGTGTTCGGTAGGCTCCATCGCAAGTTCTTTAAATCTTCGTTCGCAGAAACGGGCAGTTAGCGATTGCTAATCCTCGACCGATGTTTCTGGTTCGCTCGCTTTCCGTCCTGATTTGATAAACGACTCGGGGACCGGGCCGGCCGGGCCCATCGATTTCATATATTCCAGTATCTGCATGCGTTCTTCGTGCGATAATCGCGGTCCGATCACGCCGTTGCCCAGCGGTAAGGCGTCAAAGGCGTGGCCGGTGTTCAAGTTACCCTCGACTCGCGTGTCGAACAGGAACGCTCCGGGAACCTGTTCGTTTTTGTACCCCAAATGAACCGCATCGTATTGCCGCGTTCCTACGTAAAAGGTTTGATCACGCTGGTCAGGCGGGCAAAGCAATTGATAAATCGTGCGCACCGAACCGTTATGTAAATAGGGAGGCGACGCCCAAATGCCGTTCAGCGGGCGGGGGCGATATTCGAGGGGGGTTCTGGCCCCCGGGTTTCGGTACCCATCATAACGCTCGCGGGTGTCAGCGGACCACCCCTGTCGGTCATAGTGTCGCTGGGCAATCGCAACGGTCACCCGCTGGAGCGCTTCGCCCACCGACAGCACGGTAGCGGGATATTCGGTCGTGTTGGCCCCTTCGACCGGCGAGTACCAATCCTTGTTTTCCCATTGCTGGTTCTTGTAAAGGCCTTTGGTGACCGACGGCAGCACCGATTTTCCGGTGTTAACGTAACGAGAAAAGAAATTCGTTGCCTGTCCTGGGTCGGTGCCCACCTTGCCAATATTGACCCCCTGCAGATTCAGGAAACGCGCCGGTTTGCTTGGTGGTTTCCATTGCCATGACATCGAATACGCAGCATTGGACACCCAATTTGCGTCCTCCCAAATCTCGTCGGTGTCTAGCGCGGGCAAATGACATGATTGGCAGAGGTCGCGATACAGTGCGGCCCCGGCGGCCGCTTTGGTATGGTTGATCGCTCCCATCACCCCCTCGGGCCAACGAGGTGATTGCAAACCTTGTAGCGGCGCGTCGCCAGCCAACAGCGTTTCGATTTTGTGCAGCCCATCGATATCGACCGTCGAATCGAGAAAACGCTCCGATCGTGGATCTAAATTCACTCGCGCCCGCACGCCGATCGCTTCACCAATGTTGCGGACCATCGGTTGTTCGACCGAACCGTTGTATTGGGCCCAGTCGAACCAAGGCGAATCCCAGAGCGGAGGGAAGCGGACCGGCGCACTGCCGATCTGCAAATTGTCATTGTCCAATTGAGTACCGAACACGAAGTTTGCAATCTTCGCCAACGCATCGGTACGGCCGTAGCCACCGTCGTAGCCATCGTAGATCTCGCGTGACGCATTGGCTTCTTTTTCAGCGAGTCCTTGTTGTAAAACTCGATTGACGCTTTCTTTCAACTCAGCGCGCTCGTCCGTCGTATGGTCCTCGCCCAACACACGATCGGCAAACCGATTGAAGCGAAGCGGATTTTTGATCGTCAACAGAAACGCAGCCCCCACCGCGTTTTGAAACTGTTCTAGATCGATCAGCCCCGCGGCCCCGTCGATTCGCAAATGATGATCCGCATAATGAATTTCACCGGTGTGACACGCTGCACAGGTCAGCCCGACCACTCGCTGTTTGGATCCATCGTCAGGCATCGTGACGTCGCTAACGGCGAATCCAACCGGTAAATCCGACGCGTTATTTTTTTCGCTATGAACGTGTTTTAGAAAGCCGAATCGCGTCAAATAGTCTAGATCGGATATCAGCCCGACGCGTCCCACGAACTTGATCGTCGGCTGTTCTAGTGCCATGAACCAATCCGCGTTCATCAGCACAGTCCCTTGAGACGCATGATAAAACTTGTCGCGTTTTTCCGCCGACCAATTCTGGTTCAAGTAGGTTACGGGCGCGTCGATGGTTGGTGGCGGCGACAGGATCCGAAAACAGAATGGTTTTAGCACGGTGAATAACATGGCGGCGATCGCGACCGTGATGATGCCGCCGACGACCGGTGCGGTCCCAATTAACCTAGGTTGCTTGGCCGCATCGGCGGGCGTGTCGGCAGGATTGTCGCCCTGATTTTGCTTGGCCTGCAGCCTGCGTTTGATCGCGTCGCCTTGGATCACATGCTCGATCGTCAATCCGATCAACAGCATCATGCCGCCTAGCTGAGCTTGGTCGTGACGCACCAAATACAGCCACGCAATTCCTCCGAGGGTTTCCAGTACGGTGATCACCGTCGCTTGCCGAGACGCGACAAAATTCAGCCAACTGGTTTGCGATAACAACCCGAGTTCAATGCTATGTTCGATTTGCTCGCCGACAAACAGCACCAAGAAGGCGGCGGTCCAACCAAAATAGTGCTGGGCAAAAACGAACGCGACCCAAACAGTAATTTCGCTCAGGCAGATCAATAGCAACCCAATCAGCTTCTGCCACCACGTTTTGTGATCCGCTGCGATGCCTACGCTGCCGCCAAAGTTTTCTTTGACCCAATACAGAACCGCAACCCGCTCGACCAGAAATCCCGCCCACAAAACGAGCGTCGCCATCACGTAAGAGGACTGATCAAACAGCAGCAACCAATAGTACAACGCGAAAAATTCGCCAGCCGTCGCGATGACAAAGGGAAGGCGAGCTTTCAAGGTCTGCCGAATCGTATCGAACATGTTGTCACTCTCTGATTTTAGCTGTTGCTATGCGGTGCCCCCCCATTTAATAAACCCGAGTGTAGTTGCCCGCGGGTCGTCCATGATTTGCGACGGCGGTGATCCGCGAAAAATATGTCGAAACCAATGCTGAAAATCCAGACTAACCGGCAACCGTCGCTGCATGTCTGTACATGGCGGGGGCGTTCGATGGGTGTCATCCCAGCGGCCAGGCGATCGAGAGCGGCCCCTTAGATTGTGCCCGCGGCACGTCGACTAATGCCATCGAGATTGGCGAGCGGTGCGATACTCTGGGTAGCGGTGCGGCGCGGGGCCTGCCCGGTTGCGTCGGGTAAAACGGTCGACATTTACGGGGCAAGGCCCAGCGCCGCTGCGAAAGCCACCCCGGATAGTGTCAAAAGTCGCTGGCATTGCGATATCACACGGCGATGGTGAAGTCGACTTATTTTTGTGACCGATCCTGCCCATAAAAGCGGCTCTGTGTGGGATTGCCGAACAAAACCAGTTATTATGGGTGCTCGACGTACCGATACGTCTTGAAGTCGTCGCAGGCACCGTGGTTCCCAACCCTACGGTCCTCTGCTTGTTCCTTCCCATCCGTCCATCCACGCTATCTCACCCATAGGAATTCACTTGATGTCCACTCCTCTGACCCCTAATCGCCGTCGTTTTCTGCAAGGTGTCGCCGCGGCAGGGACCGCTACAGCGCTGTTTCCATCGCCCCGCAACGTGTTTGCCAACGAGTCGCCAAACAGCCGTCCGGTTTTTGCCACCATCGGGTTACGCAACCAAGGCTGGGCGATCACCAGCAAGTCGTTCAAGTTTGCGGATTTCGCCGCTCTGGCGGATGTCGATTCCAATGTATTGGGAGCGAATGTCGAGAAGGTCCAGAAGAATCAAGGCAAGAAGCCCGATTCGTACAAGGACTATCGCAAGATCTTGGATCGGAAGGACATCGATGCGGTGATGATCGCCACTCCGGATCATTGGCACACCAAGATCTCGGTCGAAGCGATGTACGCGGGCAAGGACGTCTACTGTGAAAAACCGTTGACGCTGACGATCGCCGAAGGCAAGTTGATCGAAAAGGTCGTCAAAGAAACCGGCCGCGTTTTCCAAGTCGGCACGATGCAGCGATCCGAATCGAACCAGCGTTTCTTGCAAGCGGTCGCCTTGATCAAACATGGCCGTATCGGAACCGTGAAAAAGGTGACTTGTGGGATCAACGGAATGGAAGCATCGCCGGTGATTCCGGTTGCTCCGGTTCCGAGCGAACTGGATTGGGATTTGTGGCTCGGCCCCGCACCAAAGGTCGAGTACCGAGCGCTTCCGGAAATGCGTAAGGGCTACGGCGGCGGCGTACCGCTATACAGCAATTGTCACTATGCGTTCCGAAACTGGCACGAATATGCCGGCGGTAAATTGACCGATTGGGGTGCCCACCACGTCGATATCGCATGCTGGGCACTCGGAGCCAGCGATACTGGGCCGAGCAAGATTTCGCCGCTCGAGTTCACGTTGCCGGTCGAGCACAAGGACGGCTATCCCGTCGTCAACGACCAATACAACGCGGCCACGAAGTTCAAGCTCCGCGTTGACATGCCTAACGATGTCGAGATGATTATCACCAGCGAAGGTGACAACGGCATCCTATTCGAAGGCACCGAAGGACGCTTCTTTGTTAACCGCGGCAAGATTGTCGGCAAGCCTGTTGAGGACTTGAAAGACAATCCACTTCCCGACGGAGCGATCGAAGAGGTTTACGGCGGAAAGGTCAGCGCGAACCACACCGCCAACTTTATCGAAGCGATGGAATCACGCAAACAGCCGATTTCGGATGTCTGGTCGCACAACCGAATGCTGGAAATCTGCCATTTGTCGAACATCGCAATGCGGCTTGGGCGAGATTTGAACTGGGATCCGAACAAGCGAGAAATCGTCGGCGACCCCCAAGCCAATTCGTTCCTGGCCCGCGAAAATCGCAAGGGCTACGAAATCAACATGTAGTCCGTACGAACAGTTATATTGACGTTCGCGAAACGCGAGCCATCCGCGGCAGCAGTGCAAACCGCTGTCCAGGACGGCTCGCGTTTTTTCTGCTTCACACGCTGTGCTTGGGTACCCGAACCACGGGGGCCAAACGCAGTGCCCCGCCTATGGAAAGAATCGCTGACGATGTTAAAAACTTGCTGCAGATTGCGTGGTTCACTGTTTTTGCTTGTTACGTTGGGGCTGTTGCTCGCCAATCGTTTTGGGAATACCGGAACGGTCCTGTATGCCGAAGAACCGTCCACGATCGAGGTTCCCCATCGCATCGCAGACAGCTTCACCCATTTGGCCGATCAAATCACGCCTTCGATGCGGTGGGATGCTTCGACGGTCGCGGAACATCAGCAGTGGCAGCGCGAATTGCAAGGCGTCGTCGTCGATTTGTTAGGGACGATGCCGCAGCGGGTGCCGCTGGAAGTCAAATGGGCCGAAGAGAAACAGTTCGAGACCTTTACGCGGCACAAAATTTACGTTCGCACCGAACAATCCTATTGGGCTCCGGTCTACTACTTTGTGCCGCACGAGCGATCCGCTCCGCTGCCCGCGATCGTTTGCCTGCATGGACATAGCGGGATCCAGCCCTATATCGGCGAAGGAAAAAGCGAAGCGGATTTGAAGAAAATTCAAGACAGTCAACTCGATTATGCGGTCTTCCTAGCCAAACATGGTTACGTGACGGCGGCAATCAATGTCCGCGGGTGGAACGAAACGTCGGGAAATCAAGACGCGGGGATCAAGGGACTTCAGCGTAGTTGTACGCAGATGACCATGGATTCGCTGCTACTTGGGATGACACCACAAGGGTTGCGTTGTTGGGACGCGATGCGCGTGATCGATTTTCTGCAAAGTCGTGAAGACGAAGTGGATCCAGAAAAGATCGGCGTCGCGGGACTTTCCGGTGGTGGAACGTTGTCGATGTACTTACCGGTGCTGGACGAGCGAGTCAAAGTCGCGATGATCGCAGGAGCGTTTTCGACGTATCGCTCGTCGATTTTTCCGATCCACCACTGCATCTGCAATTGCTTGCCTGGGATCATGCGGTATGCCGAGATGGCGGACGTGGTCGCCTTGTACGCTCCCCGTTCCGTGCTGCTGATCAACGGCGTGAGGGATCCCATCTTCCCAATCGCGGGGGCACGTGAGGGGCTGGCGACACTTCAGCAAGTCTATACGCTGCTGGGCAAACCCGAAAACATCGACGCAGACTTCTTTGACGGTGGTCATGCGTGGTCCAACCGCAAGACGCTCGAATTTCTACAGCAGCATTTTGGTGAGGCCGCGACACCACAATAGCGGCGAAACATCTATACTCGTTTAATGTTTTAGTGGAAAATCGTCAACGGCTTGTTGTGAAACGCGTCACAGATCGAAACCCTTGACGGCTTGTTGATTTAGTGAGCCGCGACGCGTCAGCGGCCGGGTCCCACGCACGCCCCGGTGCCTTACGGCCCACTGCTCACCCATTGCGAATTGCGTTTGGATTAAATCAACAAACTCTTGACGAGTTCCGCTACGCTAAAATTTAGCTGTGACCAAGCACTCGACGCAAAATCCGTCTGCCCTCTTCCCCTCACCCTTGCCGAAACATTCGGTCCCTCCGCAAAAATCCCATGTCTGAAAAAAACGTTACCGTCGCACCGTCGACCTATTCTCGCAGTTTCGCTCGCCGCCGCTTTCTCGAATTCTGTGGCCTCGGTGCGGCGTCAGCGTTCTATCCGCAGATCGCCGCCGCAGCCGAATCCGCTCGTTCGGGAGGCGAAACGGAGGTGGATGTCGTCATCATCGGTGGAGGTCTCGGCGGTTGTGCCGCGGCGCTCGCAGCAACCCGCATGGGCAAACGCGTGCTGCTGACCGAGCCGACCGATTGGATCGGTGGACAACTGAGCCAACAAGGAGTGCCACCGGACGAACATAGCCATATCGAGACGCATGGATGTACGGCGAGTTATCGTCAGTTCCGCGAAAATGTTCGCGATTATTACCGCAGAAACTATCCGCTGACGGAATCGGCCAAAAACAATCCGCGGCTCAATCCGGGCAACGGCAACGTGTCGCGACTTTGTCATGAACCGCGAGTCGCCGTCGCGGTGCTAGATGCAATGTTAGCTCCAGCGGTCAGTGCGGGGCGATTGACGGTCATGCTCAACACCAAGCCGATCAAAGCCGAGGTGGATGGCGATCGTGTTCGATCTGTCACGCTGAGCACCGATCAGCGCGCGGAATTTCAGGTAACGGCGCCCTATTTCATCGACGCCAGCGAACAAGGCGATTTGCTGCCGCTGACCAACACCGAGTTTGTCACCGGGGCAGAGTCTCGTCACGATACCAAGGAATCGCATGCTCCGGAAAAAGCCGATCCGGACAACATCCAAGCGTTCACGTGGTGCTTTGCGATCGACCACATCGAGGGTGCGGATCACACGATCGATCGACCCAAGCAATACGATTTCTGGAAGGATCATACTCCCGATTTGACCCCGCCGTGGCCGGGAAAACTTTTGTCGCTTCAGTATTCTAAACCCAACACGCTGAGACCCCACGACCTGGCGTTCGTGCCGCCTACCAAGGACGCACCGTCGCCGAAAACCAAAGCACTGAACCTGTGGCTGTATCGACGCATCATTGATCCGGCAAATTTCCTGCCAGGCACGTACGACAGCGGCGTGACGATCGTCAATTGGCCGCAAAATGATTACATGCTCGGCAATTTGATCACAGGCGACGAACAAGAAATCGCCAAACACCTCGAAGCCGCGCGGCAGTTAAGCCTATCGCTAATGTATTGGTTGCAGACCGAAGCACCACGGCCAGACGGTGGCGCAGGTTGGAAGGGACTTCGTTTGCGTAAAGACATCATGGGCACCGCCGACGGGTTGGCAAAGTATCCGTACATTCGCGAGTCTCGCCGGATTCAAGCCGAATTTACGATCCTCGAGCAACACATCTCCAGGGCCGATCGACAAGCCGCGGCTAAAAACGCCGGCGGTAAAGTCACGGCGGCTCCGTTTCACGATTCCGTCGGGATTGGTTACTACCATCTGGATCTACATCCAAGTTCCGGGGGCGATAACTATATCGACTTTGCCAGCGTCCCGTTTCAAATTCCGCTGGGAGCTTTGATCCCGCGGCGAACCGAGAATCTGATCGCGGCCTGCAAGAACATTGGTACCACCCACCTTAGTAATGGATGCTACCGCTTGCATCCTGTGGAGTGGAGTATCGGTGAGGCAGCCGGCGCTTTGGCCGCCCATTGTTTGGACCAACGCGACAGTCCACGCGGCGTACGAAATCAATCCAAATCGCTAACCGCATTTCAGAACGTGCTAAAAGGGCAAGGTTTTGAATTGGTTTGGCCAACGTGATCGCGACGGCAGCCTTCATGTCGCGGAACTCGTCAAGAGTTTCGGAGGTGCTTGCGTCCAATGCCATCTAATTTGTTGTTAAGCTCGCGGCGATAAAATCGTGCCACTGGAATCCGTCGGGAAGATGGCGATCCGCCGCGAATTCGAGGTGCAATATCCGTCGGTGTCGCGTCGTGCCTGGTTTTGATGAACCGCTGCTGTGCGTGATCAGCGGCCGCATCGCCAACATGTCGCCCGCGGCGGCGTGTATTGTCACCGCTGCCTCGACGCCCGCCCCTCCGCTGGTACTCGAAACATGAGAACCAGGAATCACCCGTAACGGACCGTTCTGGTCGGTGACGTCGTCCAGATGCAATCGCAGCGTCAGCATCTGTCGCAAAACATCGTCACTGGCAACGACATGTGGAACACCTGATTTGACAGTCGGACGCGAAAATCTTTCCGAGCGATGCGAGTTGTCGCCGACCGCGATCGCGGTGTCTTTATGCCAGGGAAGCGTCCAAGTTCGGTCGGGAGGTTTGTCAAAAAACAAAACACGCACCAAACCAAATTGATCGCCCAAGATGCACTTCAGGATTTCAAACGGTTTGCCTTCACGCCAGAATGTTTGGATCTCCGGAACCACATCTAATAGGTTGCGCGCCGCATAGACGTGTCCGCGACTCGATCGTGCTCGCTGCACATCCGATTCCGCGATAAATGCCTGCTCGCATGCGGCACTCAATCGCCCGACGGTTTCCAGATCCACTGCGGCATTAATCTGAGTGAATCCATTGACGTGGATCTCCATCGCGGCCGGTTCGTTCATCAATCGTCCGTGCTTTCAGCTTGCGAATTGCTGGAAAAGGTCTTCATCACGCTGGTTGCCAGGGCAATCATTTTGCCATCACGTGACCATTCGCCACCAGCGACCGCAGCCATGCGGCGGTTCTCGAGCAACGGATATTCACGCGGGGATCCATCGCGATGAATCATGAACATCGACATGCTGCCGTAGGCTGGATCGCTGTCACTGTACATAATCCCGTCTCCATCGGGATGGCAGGCGATGTTAGCATAATTGCCGCCCGTCAACAGGGTCTCAAACCGTTGTTGCGATCCATTGACGCTGACGACCGCCAATTCACGTTGGCGGGTTTGCCGATGGCTTCCTACAAAATAAAGCTCTTTGCCATCGGTGGACCAATCGAAATTCCAATAGATTTGTGAGTAGCGTTCTGCGAAAGGTCCTGTCAGCAACGCGCGTTTCTGATTCGTTTTTAAATCCAGAACGAACAAATTGTGTCCATTCACATCATTGTCGGTAAAGGCAACTTGGTCGCCGAGCGGCGAGATTTGAATGCCCCATCCTGATTGGCTGATGACACGACGGTTGCTGCCGTCAAGGTTCATCATCATCATCCCATCGAGTGAAGAGAACGCGATTTGTTTGCCATCGGGAGTAAAGGTCGGCATCAACCCCAGCCCCAAGTCGCGTAAATCAGTACCGTCAATGTTCACCATAAAAATCCGTGCGGATCGCGAGGATCCCGTCCACGTGTCAAAGGCGACTTTGGTCCCATCGGGTGAAAACTCTGGCGATCCATGGTTGCCCAAATCGTCAATGCCTTTGGTGATCTGCCGGATCTGGCTGCCGTCGGCGCTGGCGACAAAAATCCGATTTTCACCGTTGGATGCTCCGACCTGCGCAAGCTGATCGGCACGAATGTCAATCTTTCGCCAATTCGCCGTGGCAAGTTCGGCACGCTGTGCTATCGTCACCAAACGCATCTTCTGAGTCGGTTCGTGTGGCACTTCGAACGATTCAAGGTGGCGGAATTGCGAACTCGTATCATCCTTGATCAATAGGTGCAATTGTTCCCCTCGACGCGCAATCCGCATCGTTCCAGATGTCGATTCCCATCCCAGCGGTTTGTTGACGACGGTCGGTCCGCCGTTGGGATTTTCGGTTTGCAGCACCGAATTGATGACATGTTTGCCACGACCGTGCTCGTCGCGAGAGAGACGGGCGCTTACCGCATTCGCAGAGACAAAAGGAACAATCAGTCTCGCCATCGCCACTTCGCCCGATTCCAACTTTAGATCGCTGTAGTCCAGCGAGACATCGAAATCCCCTTGCATTTGCAAATTACAGACGATCGACGATTGAGTCCACTTGTCAGGACTACGGATTGCAAATGTCACCCCTTTGTGTGAACGCGTGATGGTCGCATACTGTTGCCCCTCGATCGCGAAAAATTCACTTGGCAACCCGTCACGTGTGAAATCGTGAGCAAACTTCGACTCTAACTGATCACGTGTCGCATCGAGCTGCACCACGGTCTGATCGGCAAGCGGTTGGCGATCAAGCGTAGACAGCACCGTCGGCCACTCGCCTCGCAGCATCACTTCCTTGACTCGCGCGGATGATTGATCGGCGAAATAGAACAACCCAAACGTGCGTGCTGCGTTGGCATTCAACGGACCGACATAGATGGATTCGTCATTTAGCATCAATTCAATCGTGTCGCCACGCACGATCATCTCCATCGCGTTCCATTCGTTGTTTCGCAGCAGATCGCCGGGCCGCGTCCGCTGACCTTCAGAAATCTCACGGCGATTCATTTTGTTGGCAAACGTCTCGTCGTATCTGCCATCGGTAATCGAGTGAACTGCGACGCCGTTCTGTTCCAAGAGAAAGGCGGTTCGATCGATCGCCGGATGGACCGTGGTTTCCCCCTCGGAATGAAAAAACAGGTAACGGATCGAAGCATCTTCGCACACGGGACGCTGATAATACAGCAATTGCTCATCCCCGGTTCCCGCAAACTTCGTACTTCGTTCACCAACAATCTCGTCATCCTGGCGGCGCCAGGGAAAATGTTCGCCGTTCACATCGTGATGGTAATAGGACCGCCAACCCACGATCCCCTCGGTATCAAGCTGCACCGCGTCTGGAATCGTAGCCTCGCCGGTAACTCGCAAGTCGAGCAAGCGAGTCGACTGTTTGTACGCCTGACGAATTGCGATCCAAGGGAATCCCGGCTGAACGGGAAGCTGCAAGACTTCGCGTCCATCGGCAAACACCGTGCACACCCCGTTTTTCACCGAGAAACGTTGATGCAGTAAAAGGCCTTCGGCTGACAAATCTGGATCGATTTTCGTCAAGGTGAGGGGGCCATCGATCGGACCGTTTCGGATGTTCCATCTGGAAACCTGAATGCACTGTCCGCCAATCAAGACCTGACATCCCGTGTTATTTCGCAGTGAATGCTGAAATTCGAACTCAAAGTCGCCTTCGAGCGGATAGCGATAAAAGATTTGCTCGATCCCATGACCGCCAATCGCTTGCATTCGCCCTGGCTTGGCAATCCAAATCGCTTTGCCGCCCCCGGCTAAACGCTTCATTGCATCAACTGGCGACGATGCAACCCAGAACTTAGGTTCGATTTGCGGTAGGTCCACATCCTCGGCTTGAATTGCAACCTCAAGGAATTGCAAGACATTGAGCAATTCGATTCCAATTGCATTGGCATCGTTGAATGCCGCAGGTTTTAGAATCGTCAACAGATCCGCCAGGACGCTGGCGGCATCGGGACCATCCGCAAACGCGTGAGCCACCAAGAGCTCGGGCCAAAGTTGATCGGGCGTCAGATCCGGTGCTTCACTCACCCATTTGTAAAGCGACTCAAGACTTTCGTGAGCGTCATCAACGTCTCCTTGGGCCGCTTGAACCAAAGCCAACATCGCCGCCCGAGCTCGCTTTTGCTCGAGCGTGTCGTCGGGACCTTGCTTGATCTTTAACATCAGTTCCGACAAACGCCCCAACGCCTTCGCGGTTGAAATGAGCTCGGTCGCTGGAGCAATCAAATGATCATGCGAATGATGGCCGGCGTTGTGTTGATGTTGGCCAAAGGTGTCGTTGGCGTCCTGGGCAACGAAATAGCCATCAAGGCGAAAAGTTCGACGTACGGTTCCTGGCAATACCCAGTCAGAAAGAAAATCGTAGCGTTGTTCAGGCTCCATTTCACTAGCCAAACGAATGATTTCTCGCGTGTTCGATCGCAGAATCGCCTCCGGGAAAAGATCCGGTGCCGAATCGAGGGCGGTTTGATCGGGGGTGCCCTCGGCCTGCAAGAATTTGTCGACGTCGATTGTTTGGGGCCAATCTCCTCGCAACTTTGCCGCACGCACTCGAACCGTCTCTTTTGACGGATCGTGATAGAAACCGAGCCGCGTGTCATCGAGCTCGTCAATCGTCCGTTCATAGATCAACGTATCGTTAAGCGTGACACTGACGTTGTCATCAGTGCGTTTTAACAGAACATGATTCCACTGGTTGTCCCGTAGCGGCAATGGGCGGGGCCCTCGCCGTGCGAGAGGTTCCAGCAAGGCGTTGTCCTCCGGTAACCCCGTCCATTCGAGTTCTCCGTCGGTGACCCAGTGCACCTTCACCCCGGTTGGCTCGATCAGAAACACAAGTTTCCCAAGTGCGGGATGGACCACTTGATCGCTGGACGAAAAGAACTCGTATTCAAATGTTTCCTCAGTGAGTAACGGACGCACGTAGCGGAGTAGCCGTTGGCGTCGCGGCGAATCGGTTTGAACGCTTTGCAGCTCCCCTTCGTTGACCGTCCACATCGTGTCATCGTTTTGCTCTGCATACGTCGACCATCCATTTCGCGAGTCTCCACCGATCATCGAAACTTCGCGGAGCACAACCGGGGATCCCGACAGTTTGGGATTGCGGTAGCGATGGTTCGGCATGCCCTCGCCGTGCAACAACAACCAAGGCGACGTCTCGGTCGCCGCCGCAGTCCGTACTGGGTGACCATTGACCCAAAACCGTAGCGTCCCCGCTTGCCTCTCAATCGCACGACGATTCAGTTCGAACCGACGATATCCTTCCCAGCCGACGTCGAGTCCTCCATAGCCCACATAATTATCATCGCGACTGCCGGCCGCAAGCTGCTCAATTTCAAAGCGAAAATCTCCGCTAATCGGATAGCGGTACAGGATCGACGATGGTCCGGCGGTTGCCTGCGTCAGATGCCCTTCATGCATATACCAAAGTGAGTTTCCTGGTATTCGAATCCAGTCCTGATTTAGCTGAAGGGATTTCGTTTCTGGCACCGCACCCGAACGTAGCTGAATTTCTCGCAACCACTGTTTGAGCGACATCGAGACCGAATCGGATTTGTCCAGCAGCGTCGCAATCGTATCAACAAGGCTGGCGTGTGATTCGGACTCTACCGCGACGGCGGCAACCACGACGGCTTGCATTGCGTTTGAACCGGGTTCCGATTTCAATTTGTCGAGCCAAGCGTGTTTTCGATCCTCGATGGTCGTTGCATCCACCCCCCGTGCCCCGGCAATCGAAAGCAGCAGTGTCAGATAGTCAGCGTTGCTGCCTGACCTCGCGTTCACTTCCTGAGTCAACTCGTGCAGACGTCCGATTTCTTTGGCCGTGCTAACGAGTAACCACGCCGAGCTGAAAAGCCCTTCAACGTGTGCGACGCTCGGTACTGCAAACACCTCGCTCTGTGGGCGTTTGCCGATCAAACGAGCGAATTCACGCGGCGGAGCATCGACATTACAGATACACACAAAACAAGCGAGATCTTCCGTTGCTGATTCCGGCAGCGTGAAATCGTTGAGTACTTCGTAACGCTCGTCGGCGGACAATTGCAGCAAATGCCGATTGATCGTGGCTGCCCTCGCACCGAGCATGTCCGACGACGCCGATTCGGACATCGCAACCGATTTGCGGAGCGACTGATCGAGGTTCGCATCATCGATTACGTCGAGGCTTAGGCTCTGAGCATGGACGAAAGTCGCAGACAGGGTGATTAGGATGACGAGAAGAATTCGGGTCAAGGGATCATTCCATCTAGGAGGTTTCTGCATGTTTGGGGCCAGAAGATTCGGCAGGCGATGACAGAGCATCGATGGCACATTACTTCAACGGGCTTTTTATCTTATCCGCGTGGAGCGTCAACTTCTTCAGCAACACAATCGTTTCATGGCCTTCGCCGCTTGTATGCAGCATGATGCGAAGATCACCCAGTTGAATTGGAGTCTCGCCTACATCAAGACGGCCAAGCATTGTCGGTTGCAAATCGTTGACATCTTGTACGAGAAAATACGCGATCCCTTTTCGCCGTGCAATTCGCAACTGATTCGCGTTCTTTAGAGGGATCGTCGCCAACTCTTTGTAATCGAATTCTCCATGCGGGTTAACACGGCGAATTTGAATTTCACCCGTGGTGTTCCCTCGATCCGACTTGGCAAATTTCGATTCGATAGTGTTTTTATCCAGATTCCGGAATTCGGTTTGCAAATAGACCACTGACTCGCCACCAGGATCCGCATTTTGAAGTTTTTTTATGTCGATGTCCACCGACACGTCAAAGTCCCCACTGAATTCAACGCGGGGCACCACCGCATGTCCTTGCCAAGTGTCGAACCCGGGTGCAGTGACAAGCAAACCGTCACGCGTCATTCGAAATTGCGTGTCCTGGCCCCACTTGTCGAACTGTTTGGACGAGACTGGATCGGCAAAATCAAGCTCAACGTGATCACGCAATGACTCGCGGGAATGATTCAGCTGTGCGACGGTAAAGGAGGGGGCCGTTGCAAGTCCCGAGAGAGATTCCGCACGAACGCTGAGCGAATTCCAGACAACACTGGCGTGTCCTGGTTTTGTCGTTTCGATGCACAGTTGCAAGTTGCCTGGCAACACCGAATCTCGGGGCACCGGTTCGGTATGTAGCAAGCGATAGTGCGATGAATCCGCATACGCAAATAGATAGTGAAGTTGATCGCCGCGTCGGATAAGTCGCAATTTGCCGCTTTTCGTCGCTTCGCTTTCAAGCGTAGGGAACACCCAAGCCCGCTGGCCACGGTGTGTATGAAATTTGGCGGTTTGTATCACTTGTTGTCCAAATTGCTTCTTTTCAAAGCGTGAAAATTTGCGGTAGAGGCAGCATTCGGTCTGCTCGTGCTCAAACGCCACCTTTAGGTGGATGTTTCCGTCGCCCCCCTCGGCAATCGCTGCGTCGAATCCATCAAACGCGGCGATGATGTCAAAATCACCGTCGATTCGGAGTTGCGGACTGAACTGGTTACCGATGTGATAGTCTCGGCCCTTAAGCCGAGTTTGTATTCCATCGGTCAGTTGATCAAGGTGATCACGCCATCCTTCTCCGGAAATCAAAAACTTGTCAAGCGGAAGCCCCTGAGCAAAATCGTATTCAAAAGTTTGCAAGAGCTTTGAGCCTTCCAAGATCGTTTCGAAGGTCGCGTTCGCCAATTCCTGATGATGCGGTGAAGGCAACGATTTAGGCCAATCGCCACGCCAACGGATGTTCTTCACAGCAGCGGCACTGCTGTCAGCATAGTGGAACAACCCAAACGTTCGCAGATTGGTTGGCTCCAATTTTCTCTCGAAAACAAGTGCACCGTTGAGTTGGATGTTCACGACATCGCCTGAGACAATCAATTCGACGTGATTCCATTGTTTCTGTTTTAGCGGAAGCGTCTTGTCGCCTCGCTGGTTGACGGATTCAACGAGTGAGTTGGCTGGGTCGATCCCTGTTCGTTCGTATCGGCCGTCGCTGATCCAATGTACTTTAACTCCATCGGAACCTATTAAATAGACGCACCGATCAAGCGCAGGATGCACTTCGAATTCGCCTTCTCGATAGAAGAAGTCATAAGAAATCACACCGTCCTCGATCATTGGACGATGGTATCGCAGTAGGCTTTCTTGAAATGACCCGTTTAACTCGGGATGTTGGACGCCCTGCAACACAAATTCGGGTGACTGATTGGTTGGATCGAAATCCGATTCCACGAATTCCGACTCCGGGGTTAAACGCCAATCACTTTCTTGATCATGTTGGGACTGCTCGAAATAGGAATTCCAACCAGGCAACTCTGAGTTTGTCGCCAAATCAATTTCCCGAGGCACGACCGGGGCACCCGAAATTCGCAAATCGTGGACCCAACCGTGCGTGTACCAATGACTGAATATCGATAACCAGGGATCGTTTTGTGATACGCGAGCTTCAAAAACATTGCGGCCATTGATCTCGGTAGTACGTACGCCATCTTTGACAATAAGCCTGACACGCATCGAATCGCGAATTTCGTCCAGTGCGGGGGCGATGGCAATTGTTTCGTCATCCCCAGCAAATTGACCATGCAAAATCGTTTTGTGATCAAATTTCGGCCCTGCCCAGATTCCACCGTAGCCCAACCGAGTCTCTTCGTAATTGAACGCGCTGACGTTGGCTTCGACGACAAAGTCACCCTTTAGCGGGATGGCGTAATAAAGGTAGTCGCGATCGTGCCCCTTCACCTTGGACAGTCGCCCCGATTGGGAAAACCACTCCGCCGACGGATACCCCCGTCCATTGGTTTCCGAAGTTGATCGAGTCACCGGATGCCAAGAGGCGACCGAATGCAATAAATTTTTCTCCGCGGATGCGTCTTCTTGCATTTTTCGCTGGAATTGAGACAACCACGCAAAAAGATGTCTTCGCCACGGTTCGCTGTCGTTCAAGTTTTCCTGATCGGTCAACTCGCGAAAACGAAATGCGAAAACAAACGCTTGATCCTGCAAATGCGGAACGTCTGCGGCACTGGAGATCACAACCATCTCCGGGCCCAAACATGCGGCGTCGATTGGCCGAGTGGATACCCAATGCTCCAAATCTTCCATCTTTTTCTGAGCAGTAACAAACTCGTTCTGCGCAATCGCGATCAACACCTTGATCGCCAGCGATTCTTTGGACTCCACTCCGAGTACGTTTTCTCGAGATTCCATCAGAGACTCGATCTCTGGAATTCTGCCTAGATCTTTTGCGACGCGTACTAATTGCAGTACCGGAGCGATTAGTTCGCCACCTAAATAGTTCGACTGGCTACGATCGCGTTCGCGAGACTTATCTTTCAGAGCGTCCAGTCCAAACTCTTTGACCATATCCGTGCTAATCGAAGTTGGAGAGAAGTCAAAATCAATACGAATTGTCAATTCGTTTGGTGGGAAGACCTTGTCTCGGAGCAAGCGGTACTTCTTGTCCGCTGTCAATCGATTGGATCTTCGATTCAGCTCCAAGACGTTTGCACGATGCTGTTCTCCGAAAATTGTGCTTAGAGCGATGTCATCGTGTTTACGCAAACCACCGAACTGAGCTGTTGTGACGGTAGGAAAAACGAAAAGAATAAACAGACAAATCAATCGCACAGAAAGTGAGCGATTTGTAATTGGCAATTGAAAATCCATATTTGTGGCGTTTCCCAACGCAAAACTAACGCTGGTAAATCGGCAGCAGACCGTAGGCGGGCGTCAGCGCTAGGATCGCTAGCGAGGTGCTATAGGTCTGGCCAAAATGTTTTTCGTTGGCGCCGCCCGCAGGCCATCCGCCGCTATCGGTTTGTTCCTCGAGCATGCCGGCGGCGATTTGCGGAAAGATCTGATCCCAGGCGTCCCCGCCGACTTGTGCCATCGCTTGGCTGCTGTAATAGCTGGCCAAATAGTAATAGTTGTTTTGCCAAGGATTAGGGTACGCCCGGCTGCGGAACCATCGTACCGCAGTAGCGACCCCTTCGTGGTCATGGCGTCCGCCCAGGATTAACGTCAGTGTCGCCGAGGCGGTATTGGCCAGAGAGATCTGCGGGTTGGATGGTTGCGACTCGACAGGCCGGTATCGAAACACTCCCTTTTCGTGCTGCGACAGGTCGCGTTCGTAGCATCGCTGGACAAAATCCAAGCCTTCGTCAAAGTATTGTTTGGGGACATTAAATTCCGCGTTCCGCGCTGACCGCAGAAACATTAACGCCCATCCGGTGACGGACATGTCCGACGATGCCGTTGGGCTTTCGGGATACCCGTACCGCCATCCGCCGTTGTCGGCTTCGGCCGCCTTGGTTCGCGATTGCACCTCGCGGTGGTAGATCAACGCCCGATGGATTGCCTCTTCAATTCGTGCAGACCGTTCGCCTGAGCACATTCCATAGACTTCGCCAAGCATCAATCCGGCAATCGAATGGTTGTACACGACCGTTTGCGAAGGGGTCAGATGTTGTGCCGGAGGAATTACTGGCAACAGCGAAAAATAGCCGCGTCGCCGCTGCGTGCTGAGCACAAAGTCGATCCCTCGAGTGATGTTTTCGCCATACGGTCCTTGATCGGGCAGATGACCACGCGAAAGAAACGCCATGATTGCCATCGACGTGACGGCGGGTTGAGCGATCTCGTCGCTGGGGAAACGACCATCTTCGGCTTGTTGGCTGGCCAACCACTTTAATCCGCGGTCGACCGAGGACTCCACTCGCGCCCATTGGCTGGCCGGAAGTGCGGCGCTCAAATTTGTGTTGGTTGTGATCACCGAACCGCTGTCTTGTTGTCCATAGAGGTGTTGCCCATCGATTGTCCCCAGCAAGAAGCCGATTGTCGTCAACAGCACCAGCGTACCGATGCAACGTGCACTCGCCTTGATTGAGTCCCCCGGAATCGCGACATCGATGATCCGTCTACATCGATCGCGGTTTTGTAAATTGCTAGTCTTCATCGATTGTCTGCATCAGTTCGCGGATCTGGTCTTGGTATTGTTCGATGGCTTTGCGATAGGCCGCAGGCGGTTGTTTGCCGCGGACCTGCCAAAGCCCATCATCGAGTGTGGAAAGCAGCTTGTTCCATTGTTGATCGGGAATTGCATTGCCTGCGGAGATCGCTTGCAGTAGCGCCGCGGCCTCGTCCGATTGGACGATTCGGTCCCACGCGGCACGGTCGCCATTTTCATCGTCAGAAAGATCGATCATTTTCTGAACATCCTCGGCGAGCTGTTCCAAGCGTCGCCGTTGCGCGTCGGATGTCTTCGGATCGTCTCGTTGTTCTTGGATTTCGACCAACGATTTTTCGAGCATCTGCTGAGCCTTCTTTGCTTCTTCGCGTTTCTCGCGTTGCTCGTCCGACAGTTCCTGCGGCTCAGGCTTGTTTTGCTTTGCCTTTTTGAGCGCTCGCTTCATCTTCATTGCTTCTTTCAGTCTCGCTTGGGCGGCCTGACCCGATTCTCCGAGGGCCCCCGCGCCGCTCTGCTGCCAGAAAACTGAATCCGCGATCACACGCAAATTTCGCGGGCGATTGGGGATTCCCAATTGAGCCGCAATATTAGGCTCGCGTTCGAGTCGTGCTAGAAACTCATCGAGTGTGGGATCGCGAAGGTCGGCAATATTCGGATTTTGCATATCGTATTGGTCCAACGCGTCGACGACGGCACGACGAATCTTGTCGAAGAGCTGTTCGGCTTCGATCAACCGCTCGGTGGCAAGTTGTTGTTGTCGGGCGGCGGAATCGAGTTGCGTCTGACCTGCCCGAAACGCCGCTGCGGCTTGGTTGAACGTGATCGTTTCCATCAACCGATGCAATTGCTCGATCATGACCGCGATCTCGTTGGGGACCGGAGATTCCGCGAACTGTTGAAATTGGCCGTCTAATTCGGTCTTCATGTCAAGCATTTCGACTCTCAGCACTTGCGTTTCGACGGCAATGCGATGCTGTTCCGTTTTGACAATCCGCGAATAAGATTGTTCCGCCAAACCTTGGCTCAATATGGCCCAGGCGTCTGCCTGGTCGGCGACGGTCCGCGTTTCCAACATCCGAGGTTCGACGTAGTCCGTGATCGCATCGACCGCCTCGTTTTCGAACAACAAACGATCGAGCGTTGCAGAGAAGCGGTCGAATTGGGCGACCAGTGTCCGAGCATGGTCAACCAAAGAGCTCTTTTCTTCCACGGCCCCCGCCGCTGCGATTACCTTCTCGGCGTCAAAGCTGATCGTGCGAGCGAGACTCGCGATCTGTTTCGCTTGACGAATGACATCCGCGGAGGTGCCAACGGCAGCATCAAGTTCAAGCGGCATTTGCTTTTCGATCCGTTCGGCTAGTTCCGCAGCATCTTTTGCCAACTCCGTTGCCGAGTGTAAACGCAATTCGACGATGATGGTCCATAGATCCGGCTTTTGACTTTCATCAATCTGCAACCATCCCAATACTTCTTCAGTCGCATCATATTGTCGCTGTGAGATATCGGTTAAACGGTCTCGCAACGAGTTTCGACGGCGTTTGACTAATTCGAGATATCGGGAAAGCAGTCGCGGATCATCGCCGAGCATTTGTGCGAACTCGTCCATCATCTCGCGACGCAGTTTGACAACTTCCGCGAAGCGATCGAGGTATTCTTGGTCGACCTCGATGATCCCCATTTTGCGTTCGAGCGGGTTACGGTTCTGCCGTGATTCCCGCATCAAGGTTCGTCGCTTCTCGATATAGATCTCGTACATTGTGACGGTTTCGTCGAGCGAACGTTTCAACTTCTTTTCCTGAACCACACGGTCGTAGCGTTTCAGCAGAGCATCCAATAACTCGCGTGCTCGGACCACATGTTGAAGTGACACCCTGGCATCCGCGTCGCTGGCGTTGGGCCTTTGGATGGCGGCAAACACACGGTCTCGGGCCGGAGTGACGTGGGTCCGTGCGATGTCGACCATCTGAAGGCCCACAAAGGCATATTGATTCTGTTTCGTTTGCTCACGCAGATCCGCGACATACGATTCGATGTTTCCCAGTCCGACATCCAACCGCCGGAACTGTTCCGCCCGATCCGCATCGGCGATTCTGTGGTCAAGCAATTGCTTCAGCCCTGTTTCGATCTCGGCGAGCATTTTGTCGATCGTGACAACGTTATCACGCACCTCCATTTCTTCGCCAGGAAGATCATTCGCCTCTGCAATCGCGGCCAATCTTGCGGTGATCTTCAACCGCCGTCGACCGGTCATCGTGTTTTGGCCGCTACGACTGCGTTGTGGCTCGAGTGAATACTTGGCAGGGGGCGGCGGTGGTGTGTCGCTGGTGGATGATGTAGCAGAAACATTCGCCAAACTGGACGCCGCGGGCGAAGATGATTTTTCTTGTTGGTTCGGCTCGGGCATCGCATCGGAGGGGGCCCAGTCACGTTTTGGAGCGGTTTCCTCCGTGACGACATTATCCTTGTTCGCTACGTCACGATTTGACTTGTCATTCTCGACGCTGTCGTTTTTGCCAGCGGTTTTGTCGGATGAACTCCCGTCTAGTTTTTCCGCGGTTTGATCTCTTGGATCGTCGACATTCATTTGCGGGGTGTCTGTCTCGCTGGAGTCCCCGCGAGCTTGATCGTCCTCTGATGTTTTTGCGATTTGTTCGGCTGAGGACGCTGGTTCCTTCGCCTGCGGGTTCTGTTTTGAGGCGGGATCGGATGGAGACTGATTCGCAACGGCGGCCGGATCCTTGTCGGTCTCATTCGCCACGGCCCCAGGCATCGCGGATTGGTTGGCATCGGAATCCGCTAGTGTTGGCATCCGATCAGTGTCATCGCTGTCTTGTCGGGCCAAAGCGTTTTCATTGGCTTTGAGCGACGCCGCATTGTTTTTGGGGGCCGGAGCGTCAGCTGTTTGCTTCGGTATCGCTCCGATCCGCGTCTCATCTTGGTCGCCGGTATTCGGAGCAAGCGGCGAATGCGAATCGGGCGTCGAGGGCTCTACTGCGGGGACATTGCGGTTGTCGGAAACGCGGACTGCGTAACTGATTTCGCTTCCCTCAGGCAAATTCAGCTCTTTCAAATCGAGCTGCGTCTTCCCCATCACATGCCTTTGCATCTTCTGATCGCCGAGCGGAATTTCTTTCACCGCGACGACTTTTGGGTTTCCCTCGGCGTCTTTCTGTGTTTCGTCATAAATCACCAACTCAGCGGTGGCAATTCCGTGATCGTCATGAGCTTCGAATTCGATATCGATCGTTTCATCGACCGCAACCGCCATCTCATCGGTCGGGCTGATGACGCGTGCAACAGGAGCTTTGTCTGCAATCACGTCGATACGACAGAACGTTTTTCGTTGGTTGGTCAATCCATCGCGACTCTCTAATACAGGTCGCAGCACGACATCGTCGATCAGTTGCATGCGAAATTGGTACCATTCATCCGCATCCGGCACTAAGTCTCGCACTGTTTCATTCTGCGACGTTTGATCGGATTCCACATCGCGAACCGATTGCTTCGGTGCAGCGATGGAAATCGAAAGGCGTTGCGGAGCTTCAAGAGGCTTGATCGCCAAAGTCAGATTGCTGCCCTGGACAACCTTGATGCGTCGTGGAAGTAGGTCGCGATGGACGCTCGGTCGATCGGTATACTCGGGGAACTCGATTGAAAACTGCAACTCTGCAATCTCGGGGTAATCGATCGCTTTGATTTGATTCCAATCGGTTTGTGCGTCCCCCGAGCGAATGCGGTAGCTCAGCGATTGATCGACACGCAATGGGTGCGAAAACTGATCCGCTATCTCATCGTCCGGCCGCAGTCGATGTGTTTGTTCATGCCCCTCGTCGTCTCGCAGCGTCAACATCGCCATCGAACGACTCACTCCACTCAGCTTCGTGACCAGACGGATGGTGTCACCGCGAGGCACTCGCAGATCCCCCGTCACACTGGTTAACTGTGTCGCGGTAATGTTCGTCGTGGGATTCCAGAACCGTTGCAACAAAATGGACATTTGCTTGGGGCTAGTCGCAATTACACCGAGCAGGATGATGCCCATGATGGCGGCGGCCACAAGCGTCCGTCGAAGTGGGACCGGCGACGCAATTGCATCGGGACGGACAATTCGCTCCATCGCGATCGCTTCGCTGGTGACTTGGGCCGCCATCGCCTTGGCAGTTGCCGAATCAGCGGATTGATCTCGCGTCGACAAACTTGCGACCGTGGACCAACGTTCTTCCAATTGAGGGACGCCAACGTCAACACAACTCGCGGCGTGATGCCATCCTAGTGATCGGCGGATCGGCTTGATTCCCATCATGGCCACCGTCATCGCGGTTGCGATCAACGTTGCTGATGTCATCAGGGGTCGCACCAATGAATCCATGAACGGAAACAACCAATCCAGTGCCATCGATAGAGTCATCAGTACGATCAACACGCACCATCCGACCGAAAGGGCACGAATGGCAGCGAACATTGCATGCCGCCATCGAACCGATCTCAGTTTGACGGTCATGGCGGAGGGTAACGGACGCATTGAAATTGAAGCTGACATGATTATGAAAGCCCTCTCCACTTACGAATAATCCATTCGATTTGCAAACACCCAAACACGAGCCATAGATACCGCCAACGCAGCCATAACGGTTGACGCTGGACGCGGTGGGTGACGATCGGATCCAAATTCGTCAGCTCGATGATTTCGCTCACTGCGGTGGGGGGCAATACCTGGCCACCACTCAATTCAGCGACTTGTCCCGCCAACACGCGATTGCACCGCGTATCGACAAGCTCGGTTGGCAAATCAGCCTGTACCGTAAAGGTGGCTGACGCGATTTCCGGGGTGGCTTCGGCTGCATCGATTTCCGCAAGCGACTCAACCAAACTGCCACCCGGTTGAGCCTGATAGACCCCCGGTTTCAACGAGCGGATATCGGCTCGATAGTGGCCTGGACGCTCCGCATCCGCCGCCAGTGGAACCATTCGCTCGTCTTCACCCGAGATCAGACGCAGGTTTAGTACATCGGTTGCACCGCTATCTTCGATCACGGGGTTGCCCTCAGAATCAAGCAATTCAACTTCGACGTCCACGGTCTGGTCGGTTTCATAGAGCGTCTTGCTAGTGCGAATTCGTACCGACCGGTTACCTGCGGACAGATCCGATGCGATCGCCCATCGCATCAATTGACCCCAGAAACGATAATGCAACTGATCCCCACGCAGAAAACGCAAGCGGTAGGTATCTGGTCCGGCTAAATAGACGACACGTCCGCGGCCCACCGGTTGCCAACACAGGAACGTCGAATCGGACAGCTCGGCATCACTTGCGTTGGCGCCGAGGTCACGGGGGGCCGCCGCGATCAAACTGCGAGCCGTTGGCAGCGGCGACCGCCAACGCGATACTTGATGGAGCGGTGAAAAACGATTGACAAAGTCCCATGCATCACGTGTCGCCGAATCCGTTTCGCCGATCATTAGCGCCACGTGCGATCTTCCCTGCTCAGTCACACGGAAGGAATATTCACGATTAATGTCGTCAGCTTCCTCGATCGGGCGAACCGGAACAACCTCGGCGAGCGGATGGTCTACATAAGCATGAGGCATCGCGGCATCGCCAGCGATCATGATTAGCGTGCCACCGCGAGTCCGCAAGTATTGCCGTAGCGACTCTTGCGATTGGGCCGGGAAATGATCGGGCTGAATGTCGCCCAAAATAACGACATCGTATTGATCCCACTGGTCGACGGTGACCGGGAACGTTTTCGTTTCCTCACGACGACCGGTTGCGATCACTCGCGGATGGTAGAGCAATTCGTCGACCTCTACTTTATCATCGCGACGAAACAGTTGTGCGAGATAACGATATTCCCAGCGTGGATGTTCATCGCAGAGCAGGACCTTAATATCACTCCGCGTCACGTTGATCTCAACTTCGCCAAAATTGTTCCCCAACGTCATTTCGCCATCAAGTGGGTCCACGGCGATTTGAAACGTTGCCGTGCCAATCTCGGAGACACGTTGGTCAAATCGAACGCGGTGGCTGGCGGAAGCCGAGTCAATCAGAACGTTTCGAAAATCGATGACTTGTCCGTCCTGCATCAGTTGGACCAGACAAGTCTCACCCAAGCACTGGTAGGCTTCCAAATGGGCCTCGATCACCACTGCGTCGTTTCGCATTGCGACGATCGGGGCACTGGTCGAAATCAAATCGATATCCCGCAGTCGCGACGGGTTGCCAATGGGGACCACGTATACAGGGGAACCTTCCATCTGCGTGGCAATTTCCGTCGGCTTTCGCTCGCTGGCGAGATTGTGTGCGACGTCCGACAGTACAAAAGTTGCCGCGACCGGCTGATCTTGCCGCATTCGATCGACATGTCGCAGCCCAGCGGATAGATCCGTTACCTTCACCAAATCATCACGGTCCGCCAATTCGCTTAGAAACATCGATGCTTCCTTGTTGCCGGATAGATCCCGTGGCGCGTCATCAAAGAAGCTCCAGTGTACGTCCGCGGTTTCTTTGATCGAATCCAAACTCGAATCACCAAGCTGGTTTAACAACGAGGCGACACGCTGGCCGCGGGCTCGGTTTTGAAATGTTGTGGATGCGACCACACCGCGGTCCGGCGACGCAGAGGCATGCTTGGAAAGTTGCTCGGTAAGTTCGATCGAAACTCGGCGTGCAATCGCCGTTCGTCCCACCAGATCGGTAAGCCCTTCGCGCCAACCGGCTTCGCTAGGTGAGCGATCTCGCTGCAGCGTCTGGGCAAGATCAACCAACGCATCGCACTCGGGGCTCTCCAGCAGCGTCGACAAACGAGCAAGCAACGGGATGATCGTGTCCAAATCCCGCACGTCGGCAGATGTTCCCCCGTCACGAATTTGATTTAGATGCATCCTCGATCGTGTGATCGCCTTGCTGGCCAAACGAACATGCTCGCTTACCAAACGTTCGCCGCCATGTTTTTCCAGGTCGCTGATCGCGGCGGACAACTCGCGATGGGCCACTCCCAGTGCCGCGATCGTTCGGTCCGCAAGTGCGATAGGCTCGATAAGCGAGGAATCGCTGATCCCTGCAGTATCCGAGAGCGCCCAACGCAGATCGTCCGCCGTTCCAGCCGGATCGACCGTCGCCATGCTGGCACTGACGTCGGATAGAATGACCACCGCCTTTTTCGTTGATGTCGATTCTTCAAGTACACTTGTGGGAGCGAGCAACATCCAGAGGGCGGTTGCAATCGCAAGCACGCGAAGGAGTAAGAACAGCGACGTGGTCTTTGCTCCCAGAATGCGTCGTTCGCGATACAAAGCCCATACCATGACGGCGGCGCAAATCAGCGTGACCAAGACAATCAATGGTAGATTGAACGGGTGTTCGAGCGTGATGTATTGTTGGGTGGTGGTTTCTGTGGCTCCCATCGTTCAATTGACCTCCGATGGTTGTGCGTCAACGTGGGACCTGCGTTCGGTTAAGTTCGGTTGGCCCGAGACTGCATTGTCGATGGTCACTCCCAACGTGGGGGCATCCATTTCGGAATACTCAGGGATTCCCGCGACACCAAAACGCTCGCGAGCCAGAATGCCCGAAAGGACCAATTCGCCGGTGATCAACAAAATCAGTCCCGTCAATAGGTAAGGCCACAGCGGATCGGATTGCGTCGACGCCGTCGCGGACAACCGCTCGATCGACGGGTTCGCGGTGGTCGAAGCCGCAATCTGCTGAACCGCATCGGAACTAAGCGGAACCAAATTCGACTCATCGCTGCCTCGTAGCACTTGAAACGGAATCGCACGATCGGCAAGCCCGATTTCCAACTCGTAGGCGCCCGGCAATCGAGTGCGGCTCGACCGGAATTCGAATCCATCGTCACGTTGATTGGCGGTCAATTCGATCGCGTCTCCGTGCGGCGATCTGAGAATCGCCGTTGCCGCATCCGCATTGGCTTGCTCGGACGTGTCGGAGTACGGTACCCGGAACACAATGGGTTCACCGGGTTGCAGGTTGTACTGCGTCGCCCGAGGCTGCGCTAAATAGTCAATCCAGTCACGCACCATCACCACGAATGACTGGGTGCGGGCAAGATCACTCCATTGCAATCGCAGCGGAACCGCTTGCACGATCACTCGCCCCCGTCCGACAAAATTCTCCGCCGCCAATGGCTGTCCATTACTGAGTTTTAGCAGCACTGACAACGCTTTACTGTTCTCGCTGGTGACGAATTGGAAACGGCGGCGGATCACTGCGTCGGCTAAATCAAGCTGTTTGTCATCGGTTAATTGACGTGTCGCCGGGTGCGTACTTCGAAACGGGTCGATTTGGGTACGCCGGCGTTCCGTTTGCTCTGGATCGGAATCTTCCCCCGCGTCTTCGGTATCCTCGGCGTCGACGATGCGGTCGATTTTTAAGGGGGACAGTCCACTGGCGTCGGCAAACAACGAGTGGTTGAAGGAATCGACGTCAGTTCGAGGCCCAAGTCCGATCCACAAACCGCCTCCATCGGAGACAAAGTCGCTAAGGATCGCAACGATGTCCTCGTCCAACCGCGTCAGATTGGGAATCACGACGACGCGTTGCTGAGAAAGATCCATCGTCGGCAATTCGGATGGCGAAACCAGCGTCGGCACATAGATCGAATTGTCACTCAGCGGGACGCCGTCGATCCATCCCAACGCCGCCTGGACAAAGTACGAATCTTGTTGCATCTCGGCGAGTTCAAACGCGTTTTCGACGATCACCACTGGGACCCGGTCGACGACTTCCACCACCGTACTAAAATGATTGTCTGCGATTAG
>NZ_JBFHFD010000018.1:0-33481 GCF_041583735.1 Novipirellula sp. | reverse complement strand
TGCCGATCACATCGTCGCGTTGCAGTTGGCCCGCACGCAGCGCGGTCTGGTTGGCTTCGAGCAAGTTGCCTTCGTGATCCAAGACGCCGATGAAGGCAACCGTGTTGTCGATGACTCGCCGCAGATGATTTTCCCGGTCCGCTAACTCCGTTTCGGCTCGGGCACGCTCGATGCGAACACAGACACGATTGGCGATGTCTTGAAGCAAATCCAATTCGTCGCGACGCCACTGATAAGGATCAGATTTTAATGCCGAAACGACAAAGCGAATACGTTGTTTGGTGACGTAAGCCGAATTGCAAAACGCACCAATTTGGAATTTCCGAAAATGACTCGCGATGTTGGGGTCTTGGTCGCGGTACTGTGTATCGCCCAGGTAAAATTGTTGCCCGGCAAGTAGACTTTGTCGCTCCGCCGGAGAATGAAAATTCGTGACCAAGTGCTTCCCCTGTAACGAGGGGTGCAAATCTCGAAGGTATTCATGCACGATATTGGCATACTTTGCTTGCTCGTCAAATTCGACCAACAAACATCGCGAGAGCCCGAGGTACTCGGCCGTCTGCTGCGTCGCCAATTGCATGAGTTCCGAGACCGACGAGAGCGAATTGAGCCGTGATTGCAAATCGGAAAGAAATGCCAGGTTTAGCTCGGCACGTTTGCGATCGGTGATGTCCTGTGCCGCTAAGATTGCCGTCATCGGGACCGGCGGTTGCACCGAATTATCGAACGATACTTGTTTTCGCGCGTTGATCCATCGCACTTCACCACTGGGTAATACGATGCGATGTTCAAGGTCGCAATGGCCATCACCGTCGGATTCCAAACAAGCTTGAACCCGTTGGATGATTTCATCACGGTCCTCGGGATGATAGGTCCTATGAAATTCGTCCCGCGTGATCGTGATCGCTTCGTCGCTGATCCCATACATCGCGGCGGCTTCCGCGGTCAGCGCGACGCTGTTGCTGCGGAAATCGACGCGGCCTAGCCCTAGCTTGGCCACTTCGACACCCACCGCAAGCTCTCGACGTGATTCTCGTAATTCCTGCTCGGTTCGTTTGCGTTCGGTGATGTCCGTCAGCACAACATGGCAACCCCCGATGCTGCCATCAGGATTTTTCTGCGGAACATACGTCACCTCCTTGATCCGTCTTCCTTGGACGCCTGGGAAGTTCAGTTGCAGTTCGTAGGTTTGTTGGAGTCCGTTGAACGCATCGAGCAGATAAGGTTCGATCGTCGCAAAAACTTCAGAACCGATCACCTCGACCACCTTTTTGCCCACGATTTCTTCAATCGGTTGTTGCCAATGCTTAGCGTGGGCGGCATTGGAAAAACAATACCGCATCTCGCGATCGACAAACGCAAAGGCGGGGGGAATTGCATCGGTAATCGTCCGTAGTTGAGCCTCCCGCGTGGCGAGTTGTTCTCGACTGACATGCAGCTCTCGATTGGCCGCCTGCAGTTCCTCGTTCATCGCCTGCAGTTCTTCGTTGGAAGCCCTTAACTCCTCATTGGCCGATTCCATATCCAAGATCGACCGTTGAAGGTCGAGACGGGTCGCTTTGAGTTCTTGCTGTAAATCCGCAATGACGGATTCCATGTCCGCTCGGTCGCTCTGCTTCATGGTTAATAATCTCCCGCCAAAGTTTAGCGAGTCCGTTGCAAAATGTAGAGGTCGACGTCGATCGGTGCTGACGAAATCGTCCAGGTTTTGTTGCTGAATTCGTCATCCATGGGCGGCCGTCCCGGGTGCAAAACATCCCCCCTTGGTCTAAGTCATCGGAACCTCTCTGGGGTTGATGGGAAATCGTTCAGTCTGGTTGGTTCGCGACCAGGCGGGGCCCTGTCTCGCGGTCACTTAGAGTGTATCTCCGTTGGCCCGCCAACTCGATTGGCTTCTGGTTTAGCCGTTGTCGGCATGCAATCTGCATCTCATGTCGATAGTCCTCCAAGCGGGACTTCAATGGAAAAGTCATAACTCAACAAATTGCAACTCGATACAAAGAGAGTGGAGATAGAAATGACCAACAAGAAACTCAGCGGTAAGCGGATCGCGTTTCTCGCCACCGATGGTTTTGAACAAGTAGAGCTGACCCAGCCTTGGCAGTCCATCAAGGACGCTGGCGCCGAAGTCGTTCTGGTTTCGCCTAAAAAGGGCAAGATTCAAGGCATGAACCACGACGAGAAAGCAGACACATTCAAGGTGGACAAGGCCGTCGATTCTGTTTCGGCCGAAGACTTTGACGGACTGGTTCTGCCCGGCGGTGTTGCTAACCCCGATACGCTTCGCATGTGCGAGGACTCGGTCAGTTTCGTCCGCGATTTCTTCAAGCAACACAAGCCGGTCGCCGCGATCTGTCACGGCCCTTGGACGTTGATCGAAGCGGACGTGGTTCGCGGTCGCCGTGTGACATCGTGGCCAAGTCTAAAGACAGACCTCAAAAACGCGGGGGCCAATTGGGTTGACGAAGCATGTGTGTGCGACGAAGGGCTCGTCACCAGTCGTAACCCGGACGATTTGCCCGCTTTCTGTGACAAGGCCATCGAAGAATTTGCCGAAGGCAAGCACGCCGAACAGACGGCATAGCGACGGTGGAATGTGAGTTAACATCGGTAGCGATTCAGTGCGTGCGGCATGAATGATCATGTGGTACGCATCGCTATCGAAATCAAGCTTCGCGAACGATGAATGAGATAGACCCTATGGATAAGCACGAAAAACTAATTGACCTGATTTCTGGCTTTGATCACGCGATGCTGGTAACCCGCGCGGCAAACGGAGCGCTCGGCTCGCGGCCGATGGCTGTAGCACAGCTCGAAGACGACGGCGATCTGTGGTTTGTCACCGATCGCCATTCCGGCAAAATCGCCGATCTGATGCTCGATGACGATGTCGCGGTGACCATGCAAGGATCAAACAAATTTGTTTCATTGTCGGGCAAGGCCCACGCAGTGGATGATCAAGCAAAGATCGACGAGCTATGGAACGAAGCCTGGAAGGTATGGTTTCCCGAGGGCAAATCGAGCCCGTCGCTTGTACTGCTACGAGTCGAGCCGACACGCGGCGAGTACTGGGATAATGCGGGAATGACCGGTTTAAAGTACCTCGTCAAAGCCGGTAAAGCCTACTTGCAAGGCGATCGTCCTGACAAGGATGCGTCGATCAATGCGTCGGTATCGATGTAACCTTCGGCCTTGGTCGAACCGCGGCCGGAGCTGGAAATGACATCTTGGAACGTTTGCTGGAACGCGGTTTGCGTTGATGGAAAAGGTGTCTGTGAATGCTAACGGTTGCTGCGAGTGCAAAGTCTCTTCTGCTCTCGCAGCGGCCGCTCGCATCGAATTGTTTGCCCTTTCACCCCTTTGACGAGTTCTCGATCATGTCTGTTTTACGACTCATTCCCATCACGTTAACGCTATTGTTAGCGTCGCCAACTTTCGCCGACGATGGGTTGTTTGACGATGGTGCAGCAACGGCCCAAGGGGATATTTTAGAGTCGAGCGGCGATTATGCCCGCGGGCTCGGCAAGGGAGCGTTGCTGCGATCGATGTCTGCGGTGCAGTTGCAAAGGGCTCTCGAACTGCGTTTGCAAAATCGAGAAGAAAGTGTCGAGCAGTACTACGAATTGCAAGAGCTGAGAGATCAGTCACAGTCCGATGCAAGGGGCCCGATCGATGATGAAAAGGCACGACGGTTGGCGAAGCAGGCGGCGCCAGATCGCTTGACGGAAAACCAAATCGATCGTCAAACCGGCCAACTCTATTGGCCAAAACCTCTCGATCATGAGGCGCTGAAGCCCTACCGAAAACCAATCGAGGAAACGTTGGCAAAACGGAGTAGCCCCGGACATACCTACCGCCGCATGGATTATTTGAAAGTCCAGCGAATGGTCGACCTGATGCGTGAATCGGTTGAGTCAATCCAAGACAGACTTGACAGCAACGAAGTGGTCGCATTGAAAAACTACCTCGCTCAAATCGCTTACGACGCACGGTTCGATGCCGCGGATGAACGTGTCGACTACTAACAGCGTGGATTTGTAACTCGCCGGCGGAAGTGTCGTCACGATCCCGCTGGGCCGCCATAAAAGACCGCCATAAAAAAGAAACGCGAGAGACATTGATGGATGCTAACACCGATCACGCACCGCTGAATCAAGTGCCGTGTCCTCATTGTGGAAAACACGTCGATGATCGCGCCGTCGCGTGTCCACGATGTGGCGAAAAAATCTATGTCGAACACCCTGCTGATATTACCCCAACGCGGCACTCGCAAGTCGACTTTCCGGGCGAGTCCAATGAGTCGCTGCAGCCCAATCCGCCCGAGACAAAGGATGACCGTCGATGAGTGAGAAGTGTTTGATCGCTGAGTTTAGCAACAGTGAAAAATTTCGAACCGCAATCGAAGTGCTCGAAACGGGCGATTTCACAATGGACGAGGTGTCGATTGTGACACATGCCGCCGACGAGAATTTGGCCGAGCTGCGGCAGGTGACCGAAGTGAACGAGAACGCGTTGTCGTCGGAAAAGACGACGGCGGCGTCCACGCTGGCGGGCGGAACCTTGGGCGCTGCACTGGGCACGATGACCATGATGGGACCGATGTTGGTTGCCGGCCCGATCGTTGGCATGGCCGCCGGTGCGGTGGGCGGCAGTCTGTTGAGTGCCGTCAGTCGCTGGGGCGTTGAGCACGATGTTGCTGCCCAATACGAAACAAAAGTCCGTGAGGGTTCCGTGTTAATCATCGTCACCGGCGACGCGATCCGTGTCGACGAAGCGGCCGCGATGCTGCGAACGGTGCCGCCAACATCGCTCGAGCAATTCGATAAATAACGCAGGCAAAAAATAACGCAGGCAAAAAATCGTAGGCTAAAAAACTAGCACAGCAAAAAAGAATAGCACAGGCCGCTTCGGGCCTGTGCTATTTTGCTTTCGGTGCAGGCTAGCAGCCTGCACTACTACGGGCTAGCCGATTTGCACGTTGCTGGTCAGCGAGATGTCGAACGTGGTGATCCGGTCTCGCAGCTTGCCCCGCGTGATCCCCAGGATCTCGGCCGCTTGGCTTTGGTTGCCGCCGGTCGATTTAAGCACTTCGGTGATCACGTACTTTTCCATGTACTGAGTCGCTTCGGCATAGACATCAGTCGATTTTTCCGCGAGCAACCGTTTGACCAATTGCGGCAATCCCGCCCCGTCAAGCGTTTCATTGGATACCGGGATACCGCCTAGGACGTTGTCCGCGGCTTTGATCCGCGTGATCTCTTTGGGCAGCCCGTCTGGGGTGATCACCGGCATCACTGTATCGAGCACGCAGCGGCGAATTACCGCCCGTAGTTGACGCACGTTGCCGGGCCAATGGTAGCCTTCGAATAAATCGGCCGCCTCGGGGGACAAGCCTTCCAAGTCGGGCTTGTTAAATTCCTTTTTCGCTTGCGCCATAAAGAATTGCACCAGCGCCGGTACATCGCTGAGTCGTTCGCGAAGCGGCGGCAATTCGATCGTGACCCCGTTCAAACGATACAGCAGGTCTTCGCGATAATCGCCGTCCGCGACCATTTGTTCAAGCGGTCGGTTCGTCGCGGCGATAATGCGTACGTCGGTCGTCAATTCCTTGTTGCCACCAACCCGCTCGAACCGCTGTTCCTGCAGCACTCGTAGCACTTTGGCTTGAACCGAAGGAGCCATGTCGCCGATTTCGTCCAAGAATAACGTGCCACCGTTACACTGTTCAAACTTACCGATCCGTCGCGACTCGGCGCCCGTGAACGCCCCCTTTTCATGTCCAAACAATTCGCTTTCAAGCAAGTTGTCGGGAAGGGCCGCACAGTTGACCGCCAAAAAGATTTCATCACTGCGGTGGCTGTACTGGTACAACGCGCGAGCGACCAGTTCTTTGCCCGTTCCACTCTCACCACGAATTAAAATCGGCACGTCTTGCTTGCTGACTTTTCCGATTGCTTTAAAAACACTCAGCATGGCTGGCGATCGGCCAATGAACAACTCGCCTGACTCGCCAGGCGACTTATCGTCCGCGCTGATCGCTACCGGAACGCTGCTGATTTGACGCTGTTCGATTGCCTTTTCGATCAGATCGCGGAGCGGATCGACCGAGAGCGGTTTGCCGATGTAGTCGAACGCGCCGAGTTGCATTGCTTCGATCGCTGTGCTGCTGGCGGCCTCAACCGTCATAAAGACCACGGGGATACGGCGATCAAATTCGCGGATCTCGCAATAGACGGCCAGTCCGTTTTGGTCCGGTAACTGAATGTCAAGCAATACCGTGTCAAATGCACCGGCACGTAATTTATCGAGACCTTCCTTGGCGGTGGCGGCGGTCTCTACATCGGCAATGGTAGAGAGTGCTTTTTCCGTCAGCGCGAGAATGGCGCGGTCGTCATCAATGACCAGGACACTAGGCATGGGCTTTGACCACTTAGACTTAGGAGTAGGTGTGGGCTGCGTATCAGGATTAAGAGTTGCGACGGGGTCATCCATTGGTGATTCCAAGATTCTACATGCTAGTAAGGTTGATTGTCGATCAGTCTGAGTTCAAAACGAACGCAACTGGCGTGCCGGGAATTGACATATTCGCACTCTTAGCGAGAGTCGCACCGCAGAAAAAACTCCGAATGTGGCGATTCGTTCCCCCAAGCAGAGCGGGTTTCGCAGGTGAGAGTGCGGGTTTCGCAGGTGAGAGAGCGAGTTTCGCAGGTGAGAACGAGGAGAGGTCTAGCGGCCAGCGTGGCTGCGACCTGCCCCTTCTTGCTAGCGTCCACTCGACAAGGGCGGTTTGGCAACGACATTGACTTTGCAACGCAACATTGACATTGCAGCGCAACGGGGGGCGTTTATATCGGAACGACGCACGCCTGGGCCGTCCACCATGAACGTTTTTTCGCTACGACGGAGCGGCATTCTCGCTTTTTTCACAACCTAAAACGTCCGTTTAGAAGATGGCACAATTTCAACACGTGCGCCGTGCCGCGTCGAGATTCGAGTGTCCAGGGCGTGGTCGCTGGTCGCTTGTCGTTGGGACTATTCGCGTTGGATTCCGTTCTCGGTCAGCACTAAGTCGCTCGATTGGGTCAATCGCATCTCCGATTCGCCGTCCTTTAGCCACACAGTGGTCGGGAAGCAACGTGTCATTTTGATGATGGTTCGCGGTGGCATCTCGATCTCGTCCTGGCTGTCGTTTGCCTCGCTGATCAATGTTTGCAGTTCAGAGGTTTCATTGCGGATCTGGATTTTGATTGCTTGCGATTTGGGGCGACCGAATAATTGCACGGCGTAATAGGTCACGTCGTCCGTGGTCGCGACGGCAACCCCTGTGTCGGTGACGTATTCCGCCAGCATGTTCTCGCGGTGAGGCGGCGATTCGATCCACCCTTGCACAAAGATATCAATCAAACTTTCGGCGGTGACGTCGCCGGTGTTGGTGCGATAGGCGATGTTTTCGCGGACAACACAGTATTCGTAGCCGGCCGCTTTGGCACGCTGGGCCGGCGTTTGTCCGTCCGCGTTGTGTCCGTACTTGCTCGTTTTCGCCATAAAGTTTGCAAAGTCGGATGCACATTTCATCAAGTTCTCGTCACCGGTCACCGCGTCGAGGTTGTGCTCTTTGCGAAACGTGTTGGTCTGTTTGACAATCGCCCGTTTAACTTGCTGAACCATTGTCTCGTCTGGTACCGGATCCGCGGATTCGGCTGTGGGTGACCCTAGTACACCACACAGCACGAGAAGTAGTAATGGAAGTTGGCGCATTGTGAAAACCTTTTTGCATCGCGAGGAGTCTACGGAAGTGATTGCCATGATGGATGTCGCAATTCCTGCGCCGGGGTGTCGACTCGATCCGCCACGGACTGATGCGTCAAAGTTCCAGCGCGTCAAGGCTCCAGCGCGTCAAGGCTCCTAAGCAGGGCGGTCGCCTGAGACGACGTCATTTGATGCTTGCACAGAACGCCACAGAGCCAAGGTGAGCGATTGCCAGCCATGCGGCTGATTGATGGCGATGCAGCCGCTTGTAGATCAACGCCCGAATCAGACCAAAGCGGGCGTTCTCGAGCCATTTCTTTGCGGTTTCGGGATTCCGTACGTCGTCCCCTGAATTGGTCCACGAAATGCATTCTGAAAATGCAGATCAAAATGTCAGCGAAAAATCCGCTGTCAACAAGCGACTGATTGTGCGGCTCCGCAACGCGAACAAGCTGGCTTGCTTTGCGGAGTGAGCGTTTCTCAATCGGAAGCTTTTTCCATAAACGTTCCCCTTCCCCTTTTTTTCTTTGTTGGAGAAATCCGGATGAAAGCAACACTACGATATGCGATTTTGACGATCGCATTGGCTGCGTTATCGTTTGACGTGGCATCGGCACAGGAAGCTCGCGAACAAGACCGTAACGTCGCTCGCAACCGCGATCGAGCGAACGTGGGTCAGTTAGATGAAAAGACGCAAGGGACCACGATCCGAGTCAGTCAATTGATCGGTTACAACATCCAAAATTCGCAAGGCGAAAGCGTTGGCGAGATCAAAGATATTGTGCTCGATGCAACGACCGGCAAGGTTCGTTATGCCGCCGTCACCTATGGTGGGTTTCTCGGCATGGGCAACAAATTGTTTGCCGTTCCTTTCGAAGCGTTTCGGGTGCAAGTCGATCCCGATGAGCTGGACGATGGCGATGACATCGATTCAGACGACTACGTCCTGATCTTGAATGTCACCCAAGAACAGCTCAAAGGTCAGCAAGGCTTCGATGAAGACAATTGGCCCAATATGGCGGATCGAACTTGGGCTCGCGATCTCGACAAGCGATATAACGTCAATCGTAACGAAGACGCCAAGGATCGCATGTTACGCGAAAACCGCCAGAATCGTGTGAATCGCGAGAACCGCGGAAACCGTGCGACTCGCGAAAATCGCGAAGTCCCCGAAACCGACAACCAATAGCTCGATTGAAACCGGCGATGGTCGCTTCGCAATATCATATCGTCACGAGAGGCACGCTGCCCTCGTGGCGATTTTTTTGAAACTCACGATCTTGCCACCAAATCACTCCACCCCCGTCATACTCTCTGTCAATTTGTTTCAAATCATTTAGGTGAAGGTAATAAAATGAAGAATCCGTTGTTGCTCGCGATGTTGCTTGTCGCCTCGCTTGGTCTGGCCGGCTGTGATGTCGAGCAAGGAGGCACGTCGGGTGCGGTCACTCCGGCAGCGAGCACCCCTGCAGACGTCGACGGTGGCGTCGATGTTGATATTGATGCCACAGACGCACCCCTCGGTGATTCCGCCGCCGATGACCGCATCGAGCGTCGACAAGAACGCCGCGAAAACCTTCGTGACGCGATTGATGATGTGGACGTGAACGTCGGAAACGGCGGAGTGGACGTGAACGTCGACTAACATGGGAACTGGCGGCTTGAAAAATTCTGTCGCTCCAGCTTGGCGGTGCCGCGAGCGTCGCGGTCCGCCATCGGATGACGCACATAAACTGTTTCGCAGGTTGTCCTCATCGCACGCTGTCCTCAACGGCGTGCTAGTGAATGCCCGAGGCGGGAAATAGGAATTGTGAAATCAGACGCAGCGAATTAGGCTGCATCGCCACCGTCAAATGCGAACCGACCAAGTGGTGTACCGATGCGTTTGGATGCTCGTCGATTTCGACCGGGCGGACATACAGATCCATGCTCGCCCAAATCACAAGTCTTCGTACACGCCCTTCAACACTCGCATCACAATTCGCTCGCACCGGATCGCCCATCACCGCGACTTCGGGAATCAAGTTGCCGGTGGCGAGGTGCAACAAATCGGGGACAATGCCCGCCTGCATCACCGGAGCGATCGAAACGAGCGCCGACACGTGATGCGATCGGCTTGCTGCAATCGCCCGACGGGCCACCCAGTCGCCAAAGCTGTGCGTGACAAGTGCAATCGAACCACTCGAACTCTGCGATTGCAATTCGCTCGATAGTCGAGCAACGCTCTTCTCCAAATTGCGAAAGATCATTCGATCCGACCACAGTTGTACGTTGTCGCAAGACTGTTGTAGCGACAATTTCAGCGGCCATAGAAAGACAGCAGGCTCGCAGAAACCAGGGATCAGTAGCACCTTCTCGATGTCGCCTCGAGAATCCGCCGGATGGATCGATGCAAAGGAAGTCGAATCATGGGACATAAGCAACAACGAAGCAGAGTCGTGGTGACGGTTGGCGAGCTCCGCCTAATGTACCGGTAACAAACGGATTCGTCGAGCATCCTCGCTAACCCTTTGGTTTTAGCCCATGCCAAGTCAGGATGACACAAGTGGATCCGTCGCCCTCTTTCCCTCTCCCTCTCGTTGCCCGCTGTGATATCGAAACCGTTCCGCGGATTCGGCACACTCTTTGCTTATAGGCCTTCGCCACTCCCGCGTCGCTGGGCGTGCGTCTCCAAAATTCAAAGGAACATAATGTCAATCGCTATATCGCCCACGTCTTCCTCCCCCAAATCAGATTCCGCTACCCAAATCGAACCGACAAAATTGGCGGGCATGGGAGCGATACCTCATGAACACGGCGTCGCGTTTCGTGTCTGGGCACCACATGCGGATCACGTCAGCATTATCGGCGATTTCAACGACTGGTCGGGCGACCGTCACCCGATGGCAAACGAAGGCAACGGCTACTGGTACGGCGATGTCGTGGGGGCGGAGGTCGGCCAGGGATACAAGTTCCAAATCACCAATGGTGACCAGACATTCGATCGCATCGACCCCTATGCGCGCGAAGTAACCAACTCGGTCGGCAAAGGAGTCGTTCACGACACCGCGTATGATTGGGAAGGTGATGATTTTCAGATGCCCAATCACAACGAAATCGTCATCTACGAGATGCATATTGGCACATTCCATCGCAGTGACGAGGAACAACCAGGATCGTTTGCGGATACGCTAAAACGACTGCCTCATTTAAAACAACTGGGCGTCAACGTGCTGCAGATCATGCCGGTGGCTGAATTCGCTGGCGACCTTTCTTGGGGCTACAATCCGGCGCATATCTTCGCCGTTGAAAGCGCTTACGGTGGCCCGCTGGCGCTCAAAGACTTTGTCAAGCAAGCACATGCCCATGGGTTCGCCGTGGTAATGGATGTGGTTTACAACCACTTTGGTCCGAGCGATTTGGATCTGTGGCGTTTCGATGGCTGGAGCGAAAACGACAAGGGCGGTATTTATTTCTACAACGACCACCGTTCCTCGACCCCCTGGGGCGAGACACGGCCCGATTATGGTCGTGGCGAGGTGCGGCAATTTATTTATGACAACGCAAAAATGTGGATCGAAGATTTTCATGTCGATGGCCTACGCTATGACATGACTGCCTACATTCGCACGATCAGCGGAATTGGCGATGACGATATCAGCGAAGGTTGGGGATTGATGCAGTGGATCAATCGGGACTTGGCCCAGCAGTTCCCCAACTGCTTGCTGATTGCCGAAGATTTGCAAAAGAACAACTGGTTAACCAAGCCGCACGATCATGGCGGTGCTGGTTTTTCGACTCAGTGGGATGCCGCCTTTGTGCATCCCATTCGCGAAGCCGTTCAGCAGATCGATGATGCCCATCGTGACATGTGGGCAGTACGCGAGGCGTTATGCCACCGCTATAACGACGATGCGATGCAGCGAGTGATCTACAGTGAATCTCATGACGAAGTCGCAAACGGCAAATCACGAGTGCCTTCAGAAATCGACGTCGAAAATCCAGAGAGTGCGCATGCTCAGAAACGCTCGGTGTTGGCGGCCGCCTTGGCTCTGACCGCTCCGGGCATCCCGATGCTATTTCAAGGTCAAGAATTGCTCGAGGACGACTGGTTCGACGATACCGATCCAATCGACTGGGATCGCGCCGAGCAATTCAAAGGGATCAAGCAACTGTTTCGCGATTTGATTGGATTGCGACTGAACCGCGAAGGCAAGACACGCGGTCTCATTGGCCAGCATATTCACGTGCATCACGTCAATGATGGCGACAAAGTGATTGCGTTCGTTCGATCGGGCGACGAGGATCCTGAGGGGGACGTCGTCGTGCTCGCGAACTTTGCGAATCGCTCGTGGGATGGTTATGAAATCGGTTTCCCCGCTGCCGGGCATTGGAAATTGCGTTTCAATTCGGACTGGAAAGGTTACAGCGAAGACTTTGCCGACAAAGATACCGATGACGTGGTTGCCGACGAGGTGCCGCGTGACGGTTTGCCCGCGACTGCGAAACTGTCATTTGGTCCCTACGCCGTGCTCGTGTTTTCAAAGTCGTAGGTTCCATTGTCGGCCAGCGTTCCAAGTGGAAACCGCGACGATCAACCGACAGCATGTTTCCCTGGGCGTAAGCTCAAGGAACCCGGTCAAATCGGATCCGCAAAGCCGCGGCAGGGGCGACAGCAAACTTCGGTCGCGTCTATGCGGTTTGAATTTTGGCAATCTCCTGTAACCCGAGTTCCTCGATCGCGGTTTCGCGGATCTTGAACTTTTGGATTTTGCCTGTCACCGTGGTGGGAAATTGGTTCACAAATTTCCAGTAATGAGGCACTTTAAATCGTGCCATGGAACCGATGCAAAATTCTCGCAGTTCCGCTTCAGTCGCATCCTGTCCCGCTTTGAGTTTGACCCATGCCAACACCTCTTCGCCAAAACGGCGGTCGGGCACACCCACAACTTGAACGTCTTCGACTGCCGGGTGTTCATACAACCGTTCTTCGATTTCGCGAGGGTAAATATTTTCGCCGCCGCGAATGATCATGTCGTGCAGGCGGCCGGTGATACGGAAGTAGCCATTGGATTGCCGCATCCCCAAGTCGCCGGTGTGCAGCCATCCTTCGCTGTCGATGACGGCTGCTGTTTTTTCCGGCATGTTGTAATAACCGAGCATCACGCCATGGCCGCGGCCACAAAACTCGCCTTGTTGGCCATCGGGAAGCGTCTGGTTCGTGATCGGATCGACGATTTTTGCTTCGAATCCGGGCAGCGGACGGCCGACCGTGCCGACCCGCAATTCGATCGGATCGTCGGTGCGAGTTTGCGTGATCAAGGGGGATGCTTCGGTTTGGCCGTAACCGATCGTCATTTCCGCGGCCCCCATGTCCGTGGTCACGTGTTTCATCAGCTCAATCGGGCAAGGGCTGCCCGCCATGATTCCGGTCCGCAGCGATGACAAATCACGCCCCGCGTAGCTGGGGTGTTCCAATTGTGCGATGAACATCGTCGGCACGCCATACAGTGCGGTGCAACGTTCCTTTTCAATCGCGTCGAGTGTCGCGGCTGCGCTAAAACATTCTGAGGGAAAGATCATTGCCGATCCGTGAACCAGACAGCACAAAGTGCCGAGCACGCAACCGAAACAATGATACAGCGGCACCGGCAACGCAATACGATCGCTCGGCCCAAGTCGCTGAGATTGGCCCGCATAAAATGCATTCAGCAGCACGTTGCGGTGCGACAGCGTCGCTCCTTTGGGATGCCCGGTGGTGCCCGACGTGTACTGAATATTAATCGCATCGTTGCAGTGAAGCGTCGCTGCAATTTGCTCGACCATGGTTGCGGGAACCGCTTCCGCTTGCCTTAAAAGTTCGTCCCACTTCAGGGCATACGATGGCGGCTCGCCTCGCAACCCAACGATCCACTTCAACTTGGCAAAGGCCTCGCTGTTCAGCTCGCCCGCCGCTGCGGTGGCAAGCTCGGGACAGGCCTCGTTCAAAATTTCCCAAAAGTGAGTGGACTTGTGGTGATCGATTAACGCCAATCCTCGCACCTCGGATTGTTGCAGCGCGTACTTTAACTCATGAGCCCGGTACGACGGATTGATGTTCACCAACACCACGCCGATCCGCGCGGTGGCGAACTGCAGCAACACCCACTGGGGAACATTGGTGGCCCAGACACCAAAATGGTCGCCTGGTCGAAAACCCAACGCCAATAGCCCGCAAGCAACCTGGGTGACCGCATCATCCAACTCGGACCAAGTCAATCGGTTCGGCGGATCACAGAAAACAAACGCATCATGATCTGGATGCCGCCGCGCAGTCTCACTGAGCGCTTGGCCAATCGTGAATCCATCGACCCACGGTTTCGACGTTTCGTCTTGATTACGAATCGCGATCATGTTTGAACTCCCGCATTCGAGTACCTCTATTTTAAACGAGTGCGGGAACATCAGGACATTGAAAACCGCGGGAAAAATCTTTTCCACGCTCGGCAGCGGCCTGCGTACAATGCGAAATAGGTGTACGAATCGCGACCCGAAAGACGATTGATGATGATCGTTTCTGGAAAATCGCATGGGCGCTTCTTAGTACGGAACGCTTTTCAATACGGAAGGCTTCCTAAAACGGAACCCTTCCTAAAACGGAAACGGAATCAAAAGCGAAATCACACGCACAGCCCCGCAATTTATTTACTGGTGAGGTCAGCTGATGAGGGACGCCTATGTTTTGTCGGCCTGCCGAACTCCGATAGGACGTTTCCAAGGCGAATTGTCGTCATTGACGGCGACCGCGTTGGGGGCAATCGTGGTGCGTGAAGCGGTCCAGCGAGCCCGTTTGTCGGTCGCGGCGGTGAACGAAGTCATTTTGGGGCACGTTTTGACGGCCGGAGCCGGCCAAGCACCCGCGCGTCAGGCGGCGATCGCCGCTGGATTGCCGGATTCCGTTGCCGCCCTGACGATCAACAAGGTGTGTGGTTCCGGGCTGAAAGCGATCATGTTGGCGGCCCAGGCCACGCATTGCGGTGATGCCGATGTGGTGGTCGCCGGTGGGATGGAAAGTATGAGTCGGGCAGGATGGGTCTTGCCACGTGACGCAGCGAGGGTGGGCGATCGCATGCTGCTCGATTCGCTTACCCACGACGGATTAACCTGTGCGTTTAGCGGTGACGCGATGGGGAAAATCGCGGACCAGTTGGCGGAGATCAATGGCATCTCACGCACCGAACAGGACCTGTACGCGTTGCAGAGTCATCAGCGTGCCATCCAGGCAATCGATTCGGGGGCCTTCGACGACGAAATTGTGCCGGTGATCGTCCCCACCCCTGCGGGCGAGTCGGCGGTGGTGCGTGACTCGGGGCCTCGCCGCGATACCACGCTTGAGTGTCTGGCAGCGCTGCAGCCCGCGTTTGGCCCACCGGGGACGGGCGAACCGGGGACGGGCGAACCGGGGACGGGCGAACCGGGGACGGGCCAACCGGGGACGGGCCAACCGGGGACGGTGACCGCGGGGAATGCGTCGACGATCAGCGACGGCGCCGCAGCAGTGGTCGTCGGAAATCGATCCGCCAGCGAGCGATCGGGACAGCGGCCGCTGTGCCGTATCGTTGCCTCGGCAACCGCCGGCAGCGAACCGTCGCAGTTGTTTGTCACCCCGGTGGAAGCGGTTTTGAATGTGGTGCGTAAATCAGGCCATTCGCTTAGCGAAATTGATCTGTTCGAGATCAACGAAGCCTTTGCCGTACAAATGCTCGCTTGTCTAAATCAGCTTGCGATCCCAGTGGACCGCGTCAATGTGAACGGCGGCGCGATCGCGCTTGGACATCCGATCGGAGCGAGTGGCGCACGCGTGTTGGTGACGTTGCTGCATGCACTGAGGGCACGTGGCGGACGATTGGGGGTGGCGGCACTTTGTTTAGGGGGTGGGAACGCCGTGGCGATGTTGGTCGATACCGAGGTCTCGCCATGACATCATGGATTCCGCTTGGCGAGATGCAATTGCTGCCGGTCAGCGGTGGCCGTTTGTGGATCGACGGTGGCAATATGTTTGGCGTTGTCCCACGGATGCTCTGGCAGCGAATCGCAGCACCCGACGAGGAACATCGAATCCTCGTTGAAACAAATTGTCTGGTGGTGCGGACGCCCACCTCGCTCGGTTTGATCGACTGCGGGTACGGCAGCAAAGCAGCCGAGAAAATACGTCGTCGCTACGCGATGCAGTCGGGGGCGCCTTTGGTTCGCAATCTGCAGAAACACGATATCGTTCCTGAGGATATCGATTGGGTAATTCTAACTCACTTGCACTTTGATCACGCTGGCGGATGTACCTATCGCGATCAAAATCAACAATTGCAGCCCACGTTTCACCGAGCACGGCACTACGTCCAGCGGGTCGAGTGGGACGATGGTGTCGGCGACGTTCCTGAATTGGAGGGATCCTATTTCAAAGACGACTTCCTTCCGTTGGCGGAAACCGGTTTGTTGCAGTGGGTAAATTGCAAATCCGAAATCGAACCCGGCATCACGGTTTCATTGACCGGAGGACACACCCGCGGCCACCAAATGGTGAAGTTAAAGTCGCAGGGAGAAACGGCGGTTTATCCCGCTGATCTGTGTCCTACAGTCGCTCATTTGCAAACCTTTTGTACATTGGCGTACGACCAATTTCCACTGATCGTTCGTCGCTTAAAGCCGAGCCTCATCCGTGACATCATCGAGCACCAACGATTGATGCTGTTCTCTCACGATCCAGACGTCGCGGCGGCTCGGTTAGTGATGGATGAATCGGGTAAACTTCGTGCCGATCCAATCATGCCCTTGCCCCATTAATACATCGATCGGGTCGGAATCATCGTCCTCATCGATCCATCCATACTGCAGCGGTTGCTCGGCCGAACGCAGCGGTGAAGCGACTTGACGTTGTCGTCCCATTTGATTGATCACCTCTAACGCGTCTAGTGCGGTACCGTAGCCGTCTCGATTGACATCCAAGTACGGCGAACCGGCGTCGCGGAATCGAGGCAAACGTGGTGATGATGGACTCCGCTGCAATGCGTTTACAATGACCAGCGCATCGAGTGCCGAAATTTTGCCGTCATGGTTGACGTCAAACGGAGCATCGCTGTGGTGCCAAGGAAACGGATCCACGACGTCAATGTGGATCGTAGCCGAATCGGTTTTTGCAGGAGTTCCAGTGTCGGTAACCAAGACCGTCACATCAATGGATTGGTTACCGTATTGCTGATCGGGAGTCCACGTAAACAGTCCTGTCGATGGATCGATGCTCGAGCCAGGCGGTGATCTGGCATCGAGAGCGGTATTGTCACTGCGTCGCCAAATCACTTCTTCACGCCAATCTCCGAAAATATCTGCTGACAACGCGGGAGTACGTTTCGATCCATTATTGGAAGCGGCACCCGGGGCAAAAATTTGACTTCGGCTGGTGCCTGGATCCAAATCAAAGTTGGAGCGACCAGGATTGTTCCATTCCGAGATCGTCACGCCGTCGAGCACTTCGGATCCGCCCACGTTCGAATCTTTTCGAGTGTAGGTATCCGCGACCGGAAACAGCGAGATGGCCGACAGCACACATCGTGCTTCCAGCGACTCAAAGCTTAGACGAAATTTTTGACGCCGTGCATGACAAAATCTTTGCATCGAGAGAGCATCCTTCCAGAGCAAGAGTGAAAGGCTCTGGTCGTCAACGACCAGAGCAAACGCAATGACTGTGTTGCGTTCCGATGGGCAATGACCGCGTTTGCTTTAGCAACCTCCAAATTCTCTTCGTTGTTGGCTAATCCGAGCCTGTGGGACTTCATATGCATCGCTACAAACGCCAACCGTTGAGTGCCAAAATAGTTGGCACTGTCATTGAGCCCCTCCTCTCGCGGTGACGCACTGGATTCCAAGCCGGTCAACCACGCACGGATGCAACAGTCCGATCGAACGACTTGGAGTGCAATCTAATTGGAACGCAATGTTCCCACGCCCCCCCCGCATGGAACGTCTTGGATTCGAAAAAGCTGTTCAATGCGTTCCAATTTGAGTGGCTTGCCAATAAATCGCATTGCTGAAAGCGTCGGGATCCGTTCCAATTTATTGTGTTCATTAACAAAAAACGTCCATTTTCGTGGCGGGGCTTGTTCTTCGCTAATAATGCTCTGCATTGCCCCAGTCCCCACACGAGCGGGGCACGCAACGATTGTTTCCCCTCGTTTAGGTCATTACCAGAGGCGTACCATGGCGGACCCCGCGTTGAACGAATTGCCTGTTATTCAAGATCTGTCACTTCCGCTCGAGCGAGACGTGTTTATGCGGACGTTGATCCGCGAATTGTCGGGGACGCTGCAAGATGTCGTCGGGCTCGAAGAGGCCGCTGGGTTTATCAGCGTCGTTGGGCAACGGGTCGGTGATCAGATCAACGAAGACTACCGCACCGCTTTGCAAGTCGAACAGCTCGATCGCCGTCAGGTGGCCGAGGTCTTGGTCGACCTGAAACGGCGGATCCAAGGCGACTTTTACATCGTCCATCAAGACGATGAAAAGATTGTGCTGAAAAACCGAGCGTGTCCATTTGCGGAAAAGGTGATTGGTCGTCCGTCACTTTGTATGATGACCTCCAATGTCTTTGGTGTGATTGCGGCCGAAAATCTCGGTTATGCCAAAGTCGTCATCGAAGAAGCGATCGCGCGAGGTGACGCAGGTTGTACGATCGTGGTTCATTTGCGACCAACGGAAAATGCAATGGCGGCAGATGGCCGTGAGTATCTACAAGCTTAAAGTTCGAGCCACATGTCACCCGAAGAATTTGTTTCTCTCGCCAATCGCTTCTCCGAAGCCGCATTGCTGGTCTCACGCGATGGAATCGTGCTGGCTGCCAACCGTCAATTTCTTCGCTTCCAAATATCGAGCTCATCGCTATCGGACTCATCGCTATCGGGCAAATCGCTCATTGGGACTCAGCTCACGGAATTGGTCTCCACTGCCGAAAACGAAGTCAACAACTATCTGCGCGATTGTGCTCGCAACCGTGATCCGATCGTAGGCGTGTTGACGTTCAAGACGCTGCAAGGCCAAGAACGGGCGTTTCGCTGTGATGGGGCGCTGCTGCACTTTGATCCTGATCGCAGCAACACTCAACTGATGATCAAGTTGGTGCCACGCGATGAATCGACGACTCAGTTTGCGGTGCTGAATCAGAAAATCACTGATTTGAATGAAGAGATGCAGCGACGCCGGCAGCTGCAATATGAGTTGTTGGCACAGGGCGAATCGTTGCGAGTGACGTTGGCAAGTATCGGCGACGGCGTGATCGTCTCGGACACCAATGGGTTGGTCACGTTTATCAATCCGATCGCCGAGACGTTAACCGGTTGGCAACAAAATCAAGCGGTCGGCCAGCCCGTGGAACAAGTGTTTCAAATCGTTGACGAAACGACCCGTCGACCTCAACAAAACCCAGCTTCTCGCGCACTGCGTGAACGCAGGATCGTCGGGCTTGCCAATCACAGCGTTTTGATCAGCCGGGATTCCAGTGAACGGCCGATCGACGATAGTGCTGCTCCGATCCAAGATGGCGAGGGTGACATTTTGGGAGTCGTGCTGGTTTTTCGTGATGTGTCCGATCGACGTGCCGCAGAGATCGAGCAGGGGCGATTGGCGGCACTGGTCGATTCGTCCGAAGATGCGATCCTGGGCTTGACCTTCTCGGGTGTCGTTACCGACTGGAACGCCGGAGCGGAAAAACTGTTCGGTTTTGCTGCCGAAGAAACCGTGGGCCAATCGATCTTGTCTACGATCGTGCCAGCGGAAACAAAGGACGAGGTACTGGAAACGCTTCGTCGGGTCCAGCAAGGCGATCGTGTCGAGCCGTTCGAGGCGATTCGAATACGAAAAAATCGGCAAGTGGTCCCTGTAGAGATTCGCATCTCGCCGATCCGCGATAGTGAGGGAAATGTGGTGGGCGCGTCGGCAATCGACCGTGACATTTCTCAACAGAAGGCGGCCGAATTGCGTCGCACCGCGCGGATGGCGGTGGCCCAGGTGATTGCCGACCAAAAGGATGACACGCAGGCGATCAAAGAAATACTGGCCGTTTTGGGCAGTACGTTGAACTGGGATGGTGTTTGTTTCTGGAGCCCCGACTCGGATCCCGAACAACTGAAACTGACTCACGCGTGGTGTTCGCCCGAATCGAAACTCGCGGCAAATTCGGAAGGCGCGTCGTCGTGGACGTGCCGGTATGGCCACGGAGTCGCACGACATGTCGCGGAAAGCGGATCCCCATTGTGGATTTCTGATATCGCTAGCGACGAGCGGTTTGGTGACGAGTCCTCTGCCCTGCAGAGCGGTTTACACGCCGTATTGGCGTATCCCGTGCGGATCGATGGGGCTTCCTTTGGCGTCATCGAGCTGCACAGCAGCGAAGTCAGACCTTCTGACGACGAACTGATCGAGATGATGGGAACCGTCGTTTCCCAGTTGGGGCAGTTTCTAGAGCGGTGTCATGCCGAACGGAAACTTCGTCTCAGCCAGCAAGAGTTGGTCAACAGCGAAGAACGTCTTCGGCTCGCCCTGGATGCAGGACGGATGGGCAGCTGGGAATGGAAAATTCCTAGCGGCACGGTGATTTGGTCATCGACGTTGGAAAAGATCCACGGCATCCCCGAAGGAAGTTTTGATGGATCGTTCGAGACCTATCAGCGGGATATCTATCCCGAGGATCGAGACCGCGTCTTGAACACGATTCAAAGCACCGTTCGGCAAGGCCATTTGCATCATCTCGAGTACCGAATCGTATGGCCCGATGGCAGCGTTCACTGGCTCGAGTCTCGCGGCAGTTTGTTTCGTGACGATGCGGGAAATCCGGTTCGTATGATTGGTGTCTGTTCGGATATCACCGAGCGCAAGCATCTAGAACAAACGCTTCTGTTTTTGGCCGAGTCGAGTAAGTCGTTGTCAACATTAGTGGATTACAAATCGACGCTGCAGAGAATTGCGAGTTTGTCCGTTCCCGATTTTGCCGATTGGTGTACTGTCGATATGCTCGAAGCCGACGGATCGGTGCAACGTTTGGCAGTCGCGCATGCCGATCCAAGCAAGGTGATGCTCGCCGAAGAATTGCATCGACGTTTTCCGCCGGACGCCGATGCTGACTACGGAGTGATGAAAGTGCTGCGGACGGGCGAGGCTGAATTGATCCCGGAAATCCCGGATTCGCTGTTGGAAGCGGCTGCCCAGAACGACGAGCATTTGGCGATGCTGCGTCAACTATCGTTGGTGTCTTACATGTGCGTGCCTCTACGGGTAAAGGATAAAGTGTTGGGGGTGGTGACCTTCGTGGGCGCCGAATCGGGACGCCGCTATAGGGAAACCGACTTGGCGATGGCCGCCGATTTGGCCCACCGCGCGGCCATTGCGATTCAGAATGCACTGCTGTATCAACAGGTTCGTGAGGCCGACCGCCGCAAAGACGAGTTCCTGGCGATGCTGGCGCACGAACTGCGCAATCCACTCGCCCCCATTCGTAGCGGCCTCGATCTGTTGGCGATGGACTCTACGGGGCATCGCGAGATCATTGAATTGATGCAGGATCAAGTCGAACATGTGGTGCGATTGGTCGACGATTTGTTGGACGTTTCGCGGATTATGCGGGGCAAAGTGGAACTTCGCAAAGAAACGGTCAAACTGGCGGATCTCGTCAAACGCTCGGTCCATGCGGTCCAATCCACCGTCGACGGTCGGCATCAAAAATTGAACGTTCATGTGGCCAGCGATCCGATGCACGTGCGCGTCGATCCCGTACGAATTGTCCAGGTGATCGAGAACTTGTTGACCAATGCGTCGAAATACATGGACCCCGGTGGCAAGATCGATTTGATCGTCGGGCGGCATGAGGACACCGCAGTGGTTACGGTGCGAGATACCGGGGTGGGAATTGAGAAAGAGCTTTTGCCGCAAGTATTTGACTTGTTCACGCAGTCATCGCGGTCACTCGATCGATCGCAAGGGGGGTTAGGAATTGGCTTGACGCTCGTACAGCGGCTTGTCGAAATGCACTCAGGATCGGTTTCCGCGCATAGTGATGGACTCGGCCACGGCAGCACCTTCGTCGTTCATCTGCCGATTGTCCAAGCGGTCGGTCTCGTGTCACCGCAACCTCGTGACGACGCCAAGGTCGCCCCCTGTCGCATCTGCGTGGTGGATGACAATCGATCGGCGGCATGGTTGTTGAAGGCGCTGTTAAAGAAAGTGGGCGATCATCAAGTCGAGACGGCTGCCGATGGGCCGACGCTATTGGCAAACATCCATGAATTCCAGCCTAAGGTCGTGTTTTTGGATATCGGATTGCCAGGCATGGACGGTCACCAGATCGCCCGAGAAATTCGCCGGCAACCCGAATTTGACGATGTCTTATTGATTGCCTTGACCGGTTACGGGCAAGAAGAAGATCGCAAAAATTCGCGTGCGGCCGGCTTTGATTTACATTTGGTCAAACCACCGTCGGTGGACCAAATCAAGAGCGTTTTTGCGCATCCCAAGGTGGCATCTCGAATCGCAAAGACGCCGTAGCGGAACGGGGCAAGAGTTTCGATTGTGTCGGCAGAGTCAACGAACGTCACCCACGACTCTCGCTACGAAAGATCAAACTTCGCGACGTCATTGGGCGTTGCGATCCGCTTTTTGGATGCAGTAGATTCGCGTTGCGGTGCGGATGAGTAATCGGTCCCCTGCGATCGCAGGCGTTGCCATCGCCATGTCGTCGTCAGCCAACGGATTGCTGCCCAATAACTCGAACTTTTTGCCGGCTTTGATCACCGACGTCACGCCGTCTTCGTTGATGCAAAAAATCTTTCCGTCATAGGCCCACGGTGATGAAGTGAATTCGCCTCCGTTAGGGATCCGTACCTTCGAGTAAATTTCAGAACCATCGGCGGCATCATATGCGGCAAACAAACCGCGATCGTACAAAATAGACACGATGCCTTCATACGCAATCGTGGTCGGATTGTACGGCGCGGCGGTCGGTTGACTCCAGACAATCGATTCGTTCGCAGTCTCGGTGCCCTCGAGTGAGATGTCCCCTTCGGCTCCTGGGCGTATCGCGTACAGCGGCCGATCGCTATCGCCAACGTAGCCTGAACTGATGTAAAGCAAACCGTTGTACTGGTAAGGCGTCGCGATCGTGATGCTCGACATGCCGCGAAGTGACCACAACAAATTGCCATCCAAGTCGTAGGAACGAACTTTTCCGGAACCCAGTGTCACGATCTCGCGACGCAGTTCGTTCTGCCAAAGGTAAGGAGTCGACCAGTTGCTCTTTTCGTCTCGCGGAGTTCGCCAGACCTGTTCGCCCGTTCGTTTGTCCAATGCCATCAAATAGGACTCTTCGTCGTTGTCGTTGACGACATACAATCGATCGCCAAACAACACCGGTGACGCGGCCGTGCCCCAGCCGTATCGCGTTTTGCGTGGTTCGAGGTTGTGCATCCAAACCTCGTTGCCATTGATGTCAAAGCAGTAAACTCCCACTCCACCGAACATCACGTACACGTGTTCGCCATCGGTAACGGGCGTCTCCGATGCATAGCTGTTTTTTAGATGGATCGAGGTTTTCGGTGACGCCTTGCGAACCTGCTTTTTCCAAACCCGATCGCCGCTGTTCAAATCCAAGCAAATCACCACCCACTCGTGTTCCGATGCCGGCAACTCTGGCCGATTACCACCAAAATACAAGCCTTTTTTCGGTTCTTCCCCATCGCCGTGATTGATGACGGTGGTCAAAAAAACTCGGTTTCCCCAGACGATGGGAGACGACCATCCGCGTCCAGGGATCTCGGTTTTCCAGGCCACATTTTCGCTGGCAGTCCACTCGGTCGGCAAATTGGAGGGCTCGGTGACCACGCCGTCCGCGTGCGGACCGCGAAACTGGGGCCATGAATCACCCGCGACGGTTGTCAGCGGATAAAGGACCAAACCTAACACGATCCCAGCGCAGGTGTTCGCTAAACGATAAAATTGCATCGTACGTACCGTGTAATCTTTTTTGATGAGGATGAGTGGAGCAGCGCGAAATTCACAATGCGGATTGTAGCGTCTTCCCGGCTCGGGCGTCAGAATCCGGCTCGGGCGTCAGAATTAGGAGCAACCTAAGTGTTGGGCAGGAGTCTTTCGGTAAATTGGTCGTTTTGGCGTTAGTCACGGTGCCGGCGCTGAACCGGGGCGAACGCCCCCAACGAATCGTTGTGATGTATTTCCCCGCCGGTAAATTTCGGTATCTGCGTCTTGTAGCGTGGATGGTTGCTAAAAACTAGCCGCAAGATCGAACGCCGGATGACGGAGGGATGCAGCGGCGCCAAAACGGTTTATCATGGAGAATCCAAACTTGTTCCGCGCCGTAAACTTTTCGCCCCGTCATTTCAAAAATCCTTGTCAATAAACCATGAGCGATGAGGTGCCCCCCAAGCGTCGACTTGCATCTCGTCAGCGACGTTGGCTTTTTCCAGTCCTGGCAATCGTGGTTGGCTTGGCTCCCGTGATTCTGTTTGAATTGTCACTCAGGATGGTCGGTTGGCGGCCTCGTGTCGCCCATCAGGATCCGTTTGTCGATTTCCAAACCATCCGTCCTTTGTTCGTTTTGTCGGACGATGGGGAACACTGGGTAACAGCCGCCAACCGGCTCGAGTACTTTCAGCCCGAATCGTTCGCGGCGGCCAAAAGTCCCAATGAATTTCGGATCGTTTGTCTGGGAGGATCCACGGTTCAGGGCCGTCCGTATTCGACCGAAACCTCCTTTACGACTTGGTTGGAACTCAGTCTGCAGGCGGCCGACCCATCCAAGCAGTGGGAAGTGATCAACTGCGGCGGCGTTTCCTACGCCAGCTATCGGTTGGTCCCCATTCTCGAAGAGATGCTGCGGTATGAGCCCGATCTGATTGTGCTGGCAACCGGGCACAACGAATTCCTCGAAGACCGATCGTATGCCGGAATTAAAAATTTGCCGGATAGCCTCGCCGATGCTTACGGTCGGTTTAGCCGGTTGCGGATATCTCAATGGGCTCAGCAACTCGTTGCCTCTGCCAGTGACAACGACGCGGCAAAGGACCATCATGACAAACCGCTGGACGTGCTGACGACCGAGGTCGATGCACTACTGGATTATCAAGGAGGGTTAGCGGAGTATCATCGTGATACGGCTTGGCGACAGTCGGTGGTTAAACACTTTGGTCTGAATCTGCGACGCATGATCAGTATCGCGAACAATGCCGCAGTCCCAATTCTGTTGGTCGATCTGCCAGTGAACTTGCGAGATTGCCCTCCCTTTAAGAGCGAGAATACGAATGGAATCAGCGACGCCGACCAACGACGCTGCGAGCAACTTGTCGCCAATGCTCGCACGCTGTTTTCTGACGACACACCTCAGGCGATCAAAGAACTCGAGCTTGCCGTTGGCATCAATCCTCAGCACGCAGCCTTACACTACCAATTGGCACTTCTGTACTTTGACAACCAACAATTCGAACATGCGAAAAGGCATTTCCAAATCGCAATCGACCAAGATATTTGCCCGCTTCGGATCGTGACTCCGATTCGAGATGTCCTGCGACATACCGCATTGCAGGCTGCGGTGCCGATCGTGCCGGCGCGGCAACGTTTCGAAACACTCAGCAGCGGACGAATCCCCGGCGACAACCTGTTGCTTGATCATGTGCACCCGACGATTCCAGGACACCAGTGGATTGCCTCGGAGATCATCCATAAGCTCGAAGCGATGAGGATCGTTTCGCCACGCGATGATTGGCAGAGGACGAGAGAACAAAACTACGCTCGCCACTGGGAAACGCTGACCCCGGTTTACTTTGCTCGAGGCAAACAACGGCTGAAGGGGTTACAGTTATGGTCCGAGGGACGGGCAAAAAAAATACGCGACCAGGGCACACTTCCGGCGGATCCGCCGCATTTGGGGCCTTGACGGGGCCGCCGATTTGGCAGTCGTTGATGCAGGGCAGAAAGTTGACACCGCGGGGGTGATGGTGCCATCCGACGGCACAAAGTTTGCAACTGTACATATTTGCAACCGTACATGTTTGCAAACGTACCTGTTTGCTTGCTAACGAATTGAATGATCCAAACTGATAACAGAGAGTACTTCAAAAATGCCTACGCGAATTTTTGCCTCGTTGCTGATCGGTCTCTTTGGGACCACGGCGAACGTGTTCGCCCAAGACGTGATCTTATATCGCCCGGTGGTGCAGCCCGTCGCCGCAGTGCCCGTGGTCTCGACACCCGTTGCCGCAGTGCCGGTCGCCGCAGTGCCCGTGGTCCCAGCGCCCGTGGTCCCAGCGCCGTATGCTGCAGCGCGACCTGTGTACTCGGCAGCCTATCCTGTCGCGGCGACCCCGGTCGTTACGTCACCCGTAGTGGTTCAACGCCCGACCCTTGCTGCGTCGCCGACGGTCGCTCCGGTGGTGTCCTACTCGCCCGCGGTTCCCGCAGCCTACGCGGCACCGATTGCACCCGCACCGGTCGCGTCGGCGCCAGTCGTGGTACGTCCAAAAGTCTACATCCCAGGCCGCCCGATCTATAATTTCTTTCAGGCGATCACGCCTTAGGGGCGTCATGCTCGCTGATAAAAAAGCCTGTTGAAGTGGACTTCAACAGGCTTTTTTCGTTGGTTGCCAGGCTAGCAGCCTAAAGCACGCTCACAGGCTAGAAGCCTATGCTACGGGTTGCTGATCCCACGTTTTCGTGTGACGTTTTTAGTTGGCTTGGACCTTGATTCGGCGAGGTTTGACCTTCTCGGATTTAGGCAGTCTCAGGGTCAACACACCGTGCTTCATCTCGGCCGAAATTTTTTCGGCATCGATACTTTCCCCGACCGCAAACGTGCGATGGAAATCACCGGTGCCATATTCACCCATCAAAAATTCGCCTTCGTGGCGAGCGGCGACTTTTCCATGGATCGTCAACTCGCGATTTTCGAATCGGATATCGAGATCGTCGACGCTGACGCCGGGCAGATCGCCGTAGAGCAACAGTTCCTCTTCGCCCTCCCAAATGTCAAAACGTGGGACGTACGTCGATTGATAGGTTTGTTCAGGGCTGACGCTGTCGCCCGTTTGTTTGTCCGCATTGCTCATCGTCGTATTCATCACATTTCCTCCGAAACAATTTGATTGAGAATGGTACGTGTGGGTGACGCCGCAAACCGATCCGGTTGTCTCATGCGTCACTTTCACTTTCGATTGGGAAAGCAAGCCAAGACTTAGTTCGCTTTCACTTCGATACGCCGTGGTTTTGCCGCTTCGCTCTTGGGCATTGTCAACGTTAAAATGCCGTTGCTGAAATTCGCGGACACTTTTTCGCTGTCGACGTCGCCGGGCAGCTCGAGCGTACGTCGGAATTTGCCAAACCCGCGTTCTTGTCGATGCCATGCGCCCGCTTCGTGTTCAGGCTGTTTTCGCTCGCCCGAAATCGACAACTGGTTGCCACCTGTGACGTAGATTTCCAAATTATCCAGTTCAAATCCCGGTAATTCCGCTTCCACATACAATGAACTGTCGTCTTCCCACAAATTCATCAGAGGGAAGGATCCACGTCGCGAAGTACCGTTTCCACCGCTGACTTGGCCGAACAGACGGTCTAGTTCGTTGCGAAGCCGATTTACGTCTGCCATCGGTTGCCAATGTGAACTTAACATGACTATTTGCCTCCATAGAAAACTGAGAGAGAGTTGGGGAGAGGGGGCTTCGGAGCGACTGTCAAAAATGGCACTCCGAACCACTCATTAGCCAAGAAAAAGCAACGAGCGTGCCAATCGCTAAAAATGCTCCTGCGGCGCAGCACGCGATCGCTCGCCCCGATTCGCAGACGACACCGTTCCACCGGTGCCGGTGTCCCCGCCGCAGCCCGGTGGAACCTCGATGTTCGTCGCGTACCCGAGCGGCCAATGCCATCTTCTTTTGCATGACCTGGGTGGTTTTCCCAGCGGAGCCGCACGAGCCGCGCGGTAAATCGCGAACGTTTTGTTCACTGCAACCGGGCGGCTTGCGCCGCGAACGCTACCCAAAAGCGATGGCATTCCCCGGGATTCCCCTGGATTCCGCTGTTTAGACGGAATGTACGGCAGCGGTTCCTGCGGACAAGAACGACTGTAGATGAGCCACGACGGTGGTGGGTTGGTCGAGCATGGCAAAGTGGCGAGCGTTGGCGATCGGCACCCACCTCGCACCAGGGATGTCCTTTGCCAAACGTTTTCCATACTTCGACAGTTGGAATTTGTCATCTTCGCCCCATAACACCAACGTTGGTACCGCGATCCGGTGCAACCGATCGGTGATCTCGGTCGTCTGGTTGGTGTTCAGCGCAGCGGCGTTACGGATCAGTGACAATTTGCCGACCTCGGTGTGGTAAGGCGCCAGCAGTCCATCCATCACTTCGCTATCAGGCGACGTGGCAAAACCGCTCTTCAACGCCACACCTAGTGACGCGATTGTCTTTGATGCCGAAGCGATGCTCTTGACGCTGGGATGTCCAAATTGCAACATCAATTCGATCGGCCACGAGTCATAACAGACCGTGTTCATCACGCACAATTTCGAGACGCGGTGCGGAAACAGCGTTGCCAACCGCAGTGCCACGCCCCCGCCAATGTCATGAGCGACAAACGCGGCCTTGGCGATCCCTAGTTGGTCCATCCATTGGTCAATCATTTCCGCTTGCCGAGCGATCGAGCGGTCAAAGCAGTCACGTCGATCGGAAAAACCGAAGCCAAGCAAATCCGGTATCAACGTGCGATGATGCGTTGTCAGTGCCGGCAGCACTTGATGCCACAAGTAACCCCAGACGGGAATCCCATGCAGCAAGATCACCGGATCATCGTCGGCGTCGTTTCCGCTGCCCTCATCGACATAGCTAACGAAGCGGTCGCCCAAGTTCGTTACTTTTTGTAATGCTTGATAATCACGCCAATTCATTTTGCACCTCCGGTGAATTCAGGTCGCCCGCTGTTCTGTGATCTCGGTGAGACTGCGTTTGCGGGGAAAGGCGACCGCAGTGAAGCGTCATCGGGTTGCCAATCTCGCAGGCAGATGGCGATGTTCAGGATCAATCCCGGCAGCAGCTGTTCGAAGGTGTCACAGCTCTCAAGCGTCTCATCAAAATCAATTCCTTCACCCTCTAGCCTCGTTCGCGACAAGGGCACGGGGTAGGGCAGTTCCGAAGCCAAGCGACGCGACCGTTCCCGCAGATGGTCCGCGGCGGTGGCGTGGGCGGGGGATTGAACTTTGGGTTTGAGTTCCCGCCATACCGCGTCAAGATAATTCGGCCAAAGTGCCAAGCTGCGATAATCGCTGTTGATCGAGCGTAGCGAGAGTGTGTCCGTGATATCGCTAAACAGCGTCTGCAATTGCTCGTCGCTCGGATTTTCGTCTTCCATCTCCAGTGCGGCCATCTCCGCCGGGACACCGGGGGCGATTCGCTCGGCCGGTTCTGTTGCCGAGTATTGTTTGATCGACAATTCCCCATCGAGCCCTTGACGCACCGCTGATGCCAACAAGAGCAGCTTAGGATTGATGTAGTGATAGAGTTTTAACATCTCGTGCAATTGAAACGCTTGGCTCGGGCCCAGTGGCGATTGCTGTTTCGCGTCAAGATTCCCTAGCGACTTTGTCAGTTCCACCGCCGCCGAACGAATTTGATCCGAGGATTGTTCGAACCTCATCGTCTCGGCGTTAGGACGGACCGTATCCCACAAAATCGGCAGCAGCCCTTTGTGCCCAGCCCAGGTGCGAAAGATCAGATTGATGCCGCGGACACGAAGCGTTTGTCCTATCTCGTAGTACACCCGCTCGATTTCGCCAGTCGCTGCGTACTCGGCAACGGGACTCGGTTGTTTCGATCCAAACACGACGTTCTCTCCCTGTGAGTATCCAGAATGCCTCAGCACAGCATGACGACGATCATCAACGCAGCGATCCGGCAATCGAGAGAGGACGCGAATTCCATGCCGATCCGAAGCATCGTGGCGGCAACAATCGATTCGGCGGCGTTCCGATGGCACGCCTTAAAAATGGTTTCGCACGCTTTTTCGTTGACGTACGCCACTGTCATTGTTGGTGGCGGCGTCTCGAAAATCCGCTCGCCGGTGTCCTCTTCGATCCGCGATCTCGATCTCTCGGTGGCCCAAGAGAAAGCAAGCTAGTCGGCAATCTGTCGCGTTCGCTGAAAATGGTGCGTGACCACCACCACGGTATTGCGTCCGCGAACACGGGCCAGCAACTCTTCGACCACGCGGCTCGAAAGCGGGACAAGGGAAAACGGGACCAAAACGCTGCCGCGTTCATCTAGCAACAGGATCCGCAGCACGATCGCGCCGTTGATCATTCCCTAACTCCTTGCTGAAAACATCTCAGCGATAAGTCAGGGGGCTAGCGGCACAAAATACTGGGCCTTGATGATATCGTGGACATCGCTTGATTTTGCAAATTCGAGGAATGCTGCAACCCGCGGCTTCGAGGCTTGCTTGACGACAAGGTTCAAGGGCCGCGTCAATGGAAAGCTGCCGTTGCGGACATTCTCAATCGTTGCTTCAACACCCGCCAACGGCAAGAGTTTGATCGCGACTCCGGCGGCCGCATCGTATTCGGCACTCCCGATCGAAACGTAGCCAATCGCACCGGGGTTTTCAGCGACCGTCTTGATGCCTTGTTCATTGTCGGCAATCACCACGTCGGCTTTGATGTGACGGTTTTCAACTTGGATGTACTCGGTAAACAGCTCGAGTGTGGAACGGCCTTCGGCTTTATTGACGATCGTGATCGGACCTGGCGTGCCTCCGACGTCACGCCAATCTTTGATGTCTCCGTTATATATCGCCGCAATTTGGTTGTTCGTCAGTGATGTGATCGGATTGTCGCGGTGCACGATCACCGCGATTCCATCTCGCGCAATCGTGAACGCGGTCAAATCCTGCTCATCCGATCTCAAGTCGCGTGACACCATCCCGATATCGACATTGCCGCGGCGAGCTCCAACAATGCCTCGCGAGCTACCGCCGCTTCGAACATCGACGCGAACGCCTGGATGAATCGACTCGAACCGCGTGGCAATCGCTGCTGCCAACGGCGCAATCGTACTCGAACCAGCCAATTTAAGTTGGTTTTTGTTGTCGCTGACGCGGTGGGTTGAACACGAAACGATCGCCAGCGGCAGCAGTGCCAAAACGCCAATGGAAAATAGTCGTGTACTTCTCGGATGCCCCTCGCTGCTCACAGCACGTTTCCTTCTTCGCTAGACTCTTTACTCCCATCATAACTTGATCCCAAGCACACAACGTGCCATTTAAGCCCATTGCACGACGTGCCATTTAAGCCCATTTTGCGGCCCAGTGTCGCCACCGCCATCTGGACGTCTTGGTGCCCGCGCGTCTTCGTGCCTGTACGTCTTGGTACCTGTACGTCTCGTCGGAGCGAACAAACGGTGCACGCGCGCGAGGTTGCAGCCGTCGCGATCCTCAGAGGTCGGTGCAGAGGCCCTGGAGTGGTAAGAGGCCCTGGAGCAGAAAGAGACGGTGATCGACGGAAATCCTTACAAAAATAATTGCAGAATTTCGTGCTCGACAAATCGTCACCAAGCAAGTGACTCGAAGTGCTGCCACTTTGGGGGGGGCGTCAGTGTCGCTTGGCACTCGTCTTGGCAATGCAGACCAACGGCGACCGCGATTCGTTAAGACGGCGTGCGGATGACCAAGTTGCGGATTTCGGTCATGTCTTCCATCGCGAACACGATTCCCTCGCGTCCCAGTCCGCTGTCCTTCACGCCGCCGTAGGGCATGTTGTCGACTCGCCACGATGGCACATCGCCGATCACCACGCCGCCGACCTCCAGTGTGTCCCAGGCTTGATGGGCCTTGTACAGATCGCGAGTAAAGATGCCCGCTTGCAGCCCAAACTTGCTGTCGTTCACCTCAGCTAGCGCGTCGCTGAATTCGCTGAACCGGCTCAGTACGGCGGCTGGTCCAAACGCTTCTTCGGTACAAAGCGTTTGATCCGCTGGCACGTTTTCCAACAGCGTGGCATCCAACATCGCACCGTCGCGTTTGCCGCCGCACAGCAGTTTGCCACCCGCTGCGACCGCTTCGTGGATCCAGCGATGAAGCCGCTCGGCTTCCGTTTCCGAAATCATCGGCCCAATGAACGTCTGCTCAGTTTTGGGATCGCCAGCGACCAGGGCCTTCGTGGCAGCCACCAGCGAATCACGCAGTGAGTCGTAAATTTCTTCATGAACGATGATTCGCTGGACCCCGATGCAACTTTGGCCCGACTGGTAGAACGCGCCAAACACAATTCGTTTGACCGCGTCGACCAAATCGGCGTCGCGGTCGACGATACAGGCGGCGTTGCCTCCGAGTTCAAGCACGACTTTCTTTTTGCCCGCTTTCGATTTCAAGGCCCAACCGACGTCGGGCGAACCGGTGAAACTGAGCAGTTTCAGACGCGCGTCGGTCGTAAACAAATCGGCTCCGTCTCGTGAACAGGGAAGGATAGAAAAGGTCCCCTTGGGCAGATCGGTTTCGGCAAGGACTTCGCCGATGATCAAGGCCCCAAGCGGCGTGCGGCTCGCGGGTTTCAACACAAACGGACATCCCACCGCCAACGCCGGGGCGACCTTGTGTGCGGCAAGGTTCAATGGGAAATTAAACGGGCTGATGAACGAACAAGGCCCGATCGGAACGCGTTTCCACATCCCACGATAGCCCGCGGCTCGTGCCGAAATCTCCAGATTCATCACCTCGCCGCGAATACGTACCGATTCCTCCGCCGCAATCCGAAACGTGTCAATCAATCGCGAGACTTCGCCGCGAGCGTCTCGGATCGGTTTTCCCGCTTCGATGCACAACGACATCGCCAATTCATCGGATCGTTCACGGAATCGCTTCACGCAGTGGTTCAAGATGTCTTGACGCTGATACGGTTTCATCGCTGCCAACTCGCCAGCGGCTTCGACACAACCAGCGATGCCGCGGTCGATTGCGTCCGAGTCCGCTAGCGCCACCTCGGCGGCAACTTCACCCGAATACTTGTCCAACACTTTCAAGTCGGTATTTGGAGTCAGAGGTTCGTTGGCAAGAAAATAAGGCCATTTGCGTTTCATGTTTGTTCTCGAGGGGTAGCGGCACGCTCGGTCGCAGCACTGTAAAGCTTGATATTGGATCGTCAACGCGAACGGATCACGTCGTTCATCGAGACTGCGTCCAGCAGATTCGTGATCAAGTAATCGGCTCGTAAACGGCAAGGGCTTGGATACTCCCCTGCGATCGGTCAACGCGCCCCATCCCTGGCCCTATTCGCCCTGGCCCTGTTCGCTATGGCCTATTCGCCAAGCATGAGAGCCTGGCCTTGTTATACAGGATCCACCGCAATGAAGTGTTGAGCATCCCGCCGATGCCAGTGCCGCCCAACAAGCTGGTGGTTGAACGTCACCGCGGCCAACGAGAAGGACATGCAAGACTTGCGGATCCGGCTGGCCAGGCCCCTAACCGGCCAACGCTGTGAAGCATTTAGAGACGGCAAATTGTGGCATGTGTGTTTGGTTGCTACGCTCGCCACAGCGTGGATGGCTGCCGGCTAATACGAATCACCACCTTCTGGCGAAGGTAGCTACGAGAAAATGATTCGCGGCGTCGAATGACGGCATTTACGTTCCGTGGCTACGCTGCTCCGAAAACGGCATCCGGTAATTTGCTGGGTGCGGGCAGACCGAT
>NZ_JBFHFD010000017.1:0-34043 GCF_041583735.1 Novipirellula sp. | reverse complement strand
CACCAGCGTGTGGGCAGTGCTTCGCGTTAGGGCAAGCATCATCACGACGAGGATAAAACGTATGCAACAGGTCGCTCCGACACGTGTTGCGACGAATTTACCCAGAATGGCATCCCCGACCAATAGCATTCTGCCACCGCTTAGCCCCACCCGGGGACTAAACTGTTACACCCTTTTGATTTGCTCTGACCCTTTTGATTTGCTCTGACCCTTTTGATTTGCTCCAGAATTCACAACAATTCGGCCGCGCCCCCTCGGAGGAACCAAAAATCCCTACAGTCACAATTCGGCCAAAACTACGACATCAATTAGGCCCGTAACAACTACCAGACCATTCGATCCAATAATCGAAGTCATACAATGCTCGTTTGTTCGCGGTAGCGATCGCGCAATATTCACCAACAACCCAATCGTTTTTGATGGCGTGTTCGACAAACTTTTCTGGAAGCATGATGTCATGCGCTCTCAGATAGTGGGACAATCCTTGCGGCCATGCCCAGACTCCGTCGGTCAAGCAATCGCTTCCCATGACTTCATCGGACCTTCCGCACATACGACAGTAGGAAAGGCCACGCCAGGCAACTAGTGTTCTTCCGTTGTCTAGGTATTTACATATTGAATCCATATACCTGCGATACTGCCATGCCGTTGAGACTAACGATTGGGGCGAAGGCAATTTTTCTGGCTCGGCACAAACTACCTTCGATTCCGTAGTCCAATAACCGATGGCAATGAATGCTCTCTGTTTCGTCTCGCTAGTCATTCAACGCCTTTCCTCCGAGCGCGCGAATAACATTTCTTTGTCGTTCCGAATAACAAAATGCACAAATCACATTACCCTCCGCATTTAAGATTTGCACGATTTCGTCATCATTCAAACGTGCAGCGTCCCATACGTAGACGTTTCGCATTCTACCCCAAATCGCTTCATCGGCATTGTAGAACTTTGGTTCAAACTGGAATGCCCCCATGTTTGTACCGTGCGTTCCTGTAAGTATCTCGACCGGACCATCTTCTACCAACTGCCAAACTAAGAGCCTAAAGTCCATCTGGTCGATTTCATCAACCGATACCCAGGTTCGCCCGCCAGTCGAATTTGGAACGGAATAGAAGAGTGGTGCGTCGGGGTGAACGTCGATTTGTGACGGTATGAAAAAGTCGTCAACCGTCGGCAGTTCAATTCCAAACATTCCGGTAGCAACCCGACTGTGCGACTTAATTCTCCCAAGCGACAAAGCTGGTTTGGCCGCACCAATTGCAATCCCTCCGCCAAATTCCGCACTGTGGAATGCGTGAATCGCTCCTTCGCCAATGTCGCCGCTTGAAAAGGCGTAATACGCTGCTTCGCCATGATAATACGACGCAGCGCCCATCAGCGGTGTTGACGTAGCACCGGCAGTCACTAGGGCGTAGGTCGGCGCAGCTCCTACAGCGGGTGCGGCAGGCAAGGCAACGAGTCCACCTGTCGCGACGGAACCAGAAGCGCCAAACCCAAAACCAACGAGCGTTGCTGTATCACCTCGATCGTATGCGTTTTGAATCGCTTGCGAGGCGCGAGCCCTCGATTTAGCATCCTGTCCACCCGTTAAAGCGGTTGCAATGACCGCAGCCCCATCACGCCCGCCCGAGCGGAATCCATTGATGATTGGACGCTTGCTTTCGATATAGTTGTTGACCGGCTTCCTGAGGTTCGCGTCGATTGCCTTCCGTGCAGGATTGGCAAAATTATTGTCAACAAATCGTTTCAGCGGCAGTCGGAAATACTTGTCTGCGGCCCGTTGAAGTGCGTTGCGCTCCAACCCACTCGGATCGGTCGCATTGGTCGGCCCGTTGCCCACGTAACGATACAGGTTCGCATCGCCCGCGGCGAAGCCGATGGGGTCTTTGCTGATGAACCTACCTGCTGCAGGGTCGTACCAGCGGGCTTTGGCTTCGAGGAGCCCCGTGTCGGGATCATAATGGTGGCCAGCCCAAATGTTCTGCGACGTCAGGTAGGCGATGTTGGTATCGCCGAGGTGTTGTTGGTCGCCACCGTATTCAGTCGTCTTGTTGTGTACCACTTTCCAGTCGCTTTGCACAAGAGTGGCGACGGTCGTGAGGCTGCCGAGGTTGTCGGTGAAGCTCCAGGCGGTGACGTAGTTCCCTCCTTCGAGGATGTCGGTGGCGACGATTTCGTTGGGCTGTGTGCCGTGCAGGAACAGCTCGGTGATGACGGGATCGAGTCCGGAGAGATCGAGCGTGGCAACCCGCTGCAGTCCCTGATGGAGATAGCCGGTTGCTGAAGTGACCGTGTCATTGGGGGCGAGAACGCGGCGGGCACTCATCAGGCCGTTGGCATCGTAGCCATACTCAATCTTTTGAATGATGGCATTGGAGGTGTCGTGCTGAATGACGCGAATCAGGCGACCAGCGGGGTCCCAAATGAAGACGTCGTTGGCGCCGCTGGAGGGCGATTGTCGTGACGTGCGTTTGGTCAGTTGGCCTTCGCCATTGTACTCGTAATCGTAACGGTCATCTTGGGTGAGGCGATTGTCGCTGCCGACAGTCCAGTCGCTGCTGGTACTGCTGCGTCCGCCGGTGTAATCGCGGAGTTGAGCGATGCCTGCGTCGATCGTTTCGCTGACCCCGGTCAGCTGGCCGGCTGCATCGTAGGTAAAGTCACGGTTGTCGACTCGCAGGATACCGCCGGTGCCACTCTTGTAAGTACCAGACTGGGAGCGTAATCGCGCGGCGGGGTCGTAGGCGTAGCTAAGTTCGGCAAAGAACGTGCTGCTAGAGTCGGCCGAGTGCTTGATGGTCTCGACCATCCCGCCGGGCGTATAGCTCAGTTCGGTCGTCGCGATCGGAGTGCCGCTACTGTAATTGGCAGCGAAGCGATCGATGAACGTGCGGGAGCCGTCAACGTTATAACTGTATTGAGCTCCCTTGTTCTGTGGTTCGTCGGCGTCGTTCCAGATTGAGGCGATGTCGCCGGAAAGGTCAGCAATCGTTCGGTCGATCGCAGTTTCGCGACCGAGCCAATCGAAGTCAAAGTCATCGGTCCAAAGATCAGTCGCGGAACTTTCGAGACCTTGGAACGAGAGCGTGCGTTTGTCGATTTGACCGCGAGTATCGAAGTCGACGCTGACGGCGTGATCGAGGTAGTCACCACGGAACTTGAATCCGTAACTGGTCGTTGAGTTCAGGTCAGAAAGATCACGATCGTAGACGAAGTAGGACTCGTAAACCGATTCGGTGCCTTCGTCGAGAGAGTCTTCAACACTGATTATATCGCCGCTGCTGGCATACTGTTCGTTTCGCTCGTAGACCAATCCCGCAGCAGACACATTTTTGCTAATCATACCGATTGAGGGACTGACACTGGTTTGATGCACGACACCGTTGCGGTCGGTGTAGAAGGTGTCGAGGCCTTGGTAGGACCAATGCCGCGGCGTGGCAACGCCGACGACGGTTTCCTCGGTCACGCGGCCCAGAGCGTCATAGATCCAACGCGTATCGCCACTGCCGCCAGCCGGATTGCCGGTGTAGAGCAGCCGAGTTCGGTTGCCTGCCGAATCGTACTCGTAGGCAGTCGTTTCGCCATTGGGTTTGGTCACGCTGTTGACAAGTCCAGTGACGGGATCATAGTCATAATCGGTTTGCTGGCCATTAGCATCGGTGGAACTGGATAACGCACCAGAGCCACTATCATAGTTGTTCTGGGCGACTGTGATCCAGTCGGCGGCAACGGCGTTGCCAGATGAATCTACGTAGCTGTCGAATCGTTCGGTTTTCAACAAGCTGCCAATGGCACTGAAAGTCTCACGTGTTTTTCGCGTCTGGGCTGCGTCGACCGACGTCGGCAGTCCGCTGTCGGTGTGATTCGCTGCGGCAATCAGCGTAGATTCGATGGCCGTTTCGCCGGGCGAATAGCTATAAGAATAGATCGTCGTGGGTACGTTCGCGTCTACACCTGGATCGGGAGCCTGGACAAGCACCGGCGTGCCGAGCGAATCGACACGGGTGCGGGTGGCATGGTACTGGTGCGAGGAAATATCGAAAGTCGATCCATCGCCGGGAAGCGTGACATACTGAATCGAGTTCCAACCATCAGCAGTGGGATCACCGGGATCGAAGTAATCGGCGGCAGTGAAGGTTTGTTTCACATCGTTGGGATTTGGCGGACCAACGATATTGGGTTGGAGGCTGATGACGGTATTTCGAAGCCGATTTCGCTGGTCATATTGATAGCCTGTTATTCTACTAGCGACGATCGTTTCGGCGGGGGTGAATATTTCTGTCATCAACCGACCGGCTTTGTCATATTGATAAGTCGTTACACCGCCTTGCGGGTTTTCGTCGCGAACAAGTTGACCGGCTGCATCGAACCATTGGTAGGTCACCACTCCCAACCGTGACGTGTTGGTGACTTTCGTCGCGTATTCGATCGGATCATATTCATAGTCAATTTCCGCTGGCGACACACCAACTTCGTTGTTCATCGGATCGGTGACTTGGCGCAGTCGTCCAAAGGCATCGTACTTGAATGAAGTCACGATCGGATCGGACGCGATGTCGGCAGTGTAACGAGTCTCTCGCTGGACGAGCACGTCACCGGCTGCGTTGGTTTCGGTTTCCATGAGCGAATCAGCGTAGTCGGCGTTGCGATATGTTTCCAAGTGACCGAGGATATCGAACGTCTGGGCGGCCGTTTTGATTGTGCCGTCCGCTATAGGAGAAACGGTAAAAACCGATTGCCCGTGGCTGTTGCGAGAAACCAATGAGCTCGTGTCCAAAGCACCACTACCCGCGAACTGAATTGTCGGTTTCGCAGACGGCTGGGTTCGTTTGTCACCAGTCAATCCGGACGACTGGGTGACACCATTGAGCCTGGAAACGGTTTGGGTGAGAGCGCCTGCGAGATTAAATGTCTGTTCAATGACTTGCGTCTTATCCAGATTGCCATTGGCCCCAGCGATTCCGTCAACGCTTGTCCAATGTTTGCGATTTGACGGGTTGTAGAATTCCGTCGTCACGCCCGGCGCGGGGCTGCCGTCGGCTTTGAGCGGTATGGTTTGATGAAGTGTGCCATCGGCGTAATAGGTGAACTGCGTTTTAAGTGCCACAGATTCACTGTTGCCAGTGTAGTACACGTCATAATGCATCGAGTCGGCAACGGTCTGCTCGTGGAGCAAACCTGTGTTGTTGTAAACGTAGGTGGTCGCGACGTCTTCATCGTACCCAGATTTAGCATTCCAAGTCGGAATGGTCGACTTGATGACTTGCCCGTCGGCGTTGTACTCGAACTTTTGCTTGGATAGCACGGTGTTGTCGGCGTCCTCTAGCGAGGAGGAAAGCAAGAAACCTGCCGTATCGAAGACGTTGCGTTCGATCGAGACGAGGTTGCCGTCCGCCTTGGAGGTGACCATGTTTACAAAGCCCGACGCATCGAACTCGAAATCCGTGGTGAAGGTGTCGTTGTACTCAGGCTCGGTGGTCGTCGACTGGAGGACTCGACCGTCCTGATAGGTGTTGAAGGTCGTTGTGAGACCGCGGGTATCGACGGTCGATTGCAGTTGCCCAGTTCCGTTGTAGGACCAGGTTTGGACGGCGTCGTTACCGGCGATATTAGTGGTTGCATCGCCACCGCCACGAACTGAACGTGATTCGAGAATCCGCCCATCATTTTGGTATTTATTCTTGGTAGTGCTAAGCACAGCGCCAGTGTCTTTGTCGATTGTGGTGGCTACGAGGAGACGTCCAACCGCATCGATCTTGCTGTCGTCGGTTTCGTATTCCAACTTCTGCGTTTGCGCTGGACCGGTGATAAAAATGACGTTGCCGCGGAAGTCATCCGCATCGTAAAGCCAAGGAGCATCGCCGCCAGCGGTGACGGGAATGCTGTAGTCGTAGCGGAATTCGGTAACCGAACCTTCGACATCGGTATGTGCTAACACGCTACCGATGGCATCATATTTCCAGGACTGGAGAGTAAGTGTTTGCCCAGCGAATTTTGACTCTGCGGAGACGCGATTGCCCTTGTTATCAAAGCGATAGACTTGTTCGCGGTCACCGATAACCGGTTGAGGAGTTTCGCCGGAGAGTTCCTGATAACCGGCAACTTGCACAACTTTTGCGGTCAACGGCTCAAGGATGATTCCGTTAGCTTGTGCCGGACGAGTTTCGAGCAAGCCTAGCAGCGTAGATGGAATCAAGTCGAAGGTCATTTGGCTTCCAAGATTTCCGTCGAACTCACCGACTGTGATTTTGGAAACTCCAAGTCTCTCGGAAATGCCAGAACGACTGTAGCTCAAAGCTGTCTTGACGGTATTGAAACTTGGGTCCGTCCACTGGGCGCTTGTGATGAGGTGGTCAGCGTAAGTGAAGTCACGAATGCGTGTGGGGGCCGTGAGTCCTGAAGCAGCGGGAGCAACGTTTTGGTGATCGATTTTGGTGAGATCACCAGCGGCGTCGATAGTCAATTCGAGCGTTCGAGCGTCGGATTCAATCCGATCGACATAGCCTGAGGCGGGGTCATAGTCGAAGACGGTGCGAGCGCCGTCGGAGGCGATGATAGCAGTGAGACGTCCGTAGGTTCCAGAATTGGGATCGTTGTCTCGCTCCAACACCACGCCCTGTCGTTCCGTTGATGTGGGATTGGTTTCGTAGATGTTGACCTCTGGATCGAAGTCGATGCCGGGCTGTTCGATGCGATTGAGTAGGTAACGCGGCTGCGTTTCTGTGGCCGTCGCGTTGGGCTTGACTTCGTAGCGGTAGAAAATGTACTCGGTTCCGTCGGCGGCTTTGTAGACCAATTCGTCAGGTTTCTTGGGATGATGCTGAGATTCGGGATACGATGACGAGGCGGCCGCGTGACGGGCTGTGAGAGTGCCGTATTCTTGGGGATCACTAAAGACATCGCGGCGAACGGACATGGATTTCGAACCCGGCAGGATACTGGCGAGTTCCAGTGGCAGCGGCAAATCGGCCACGGTCAAGTCGCTGTAGTCAAAAACCCGGGGTTGTTGGCCGGGGAACGCCAGGATCAATCGGTCGTCGAATCCGTCTCGATTCCAGGATCGCGAATGTGCATCACCGCCATCGTAGCGGTCCAATGTAAGGGTGGGCACGCCGGCGAGTGACCAGCCATCGCCAAAGATGGCGGTGTCATCCCAAGCGACCGGCGAGGCAGCCGCGAAGTCCGACGCGGTGACGGTTTGGTTGACGACCACCGGCGTTTGCCCGTACTCGGTGATCGTCGTCTGACCGATCTGGATCTCCAGTTTCCATGAATACAGCCCGGTCAGCTTGGGAGCGTCAGCGACAGCCAGGGCGACGACTTGTGGACCTGAGCTCCAGTTCAGATTAAACGTTCCTTCACTGATAACTTCGCGGCCGAAGGGCGTGTTCGGTTGATTGTCGTCGTTGTTGTGGTCATACCAGGTCAGCGTGGCGTCGACGAATGACGTCGTCGTCGATCCTGGTGGCGGTGTGATCAGGGCTTGAATGACAGGAGTTTGGATACCGTTGACGTGTACGGTGGAGGAATCGTAGACCAGTCCGGGGATCGCCAGTTCCGAATGGCCGCCCGAGCCATCGAGGATTAAATCGTGCTGAATTAGGAATGAACCGGTGACGAGGTCAACGGGAACGCCTCCAACGGATTGGTAGGATCGATCGGGCTGGGCCGCCTGGGCCGTAACGCTCCAATGGGTATCGGGGGAGGTTTCATGGCGATCGAGCAAGTTGGGCGAAATTGCTTGCTCAAACGAGCGGGTGGGCTGAGAAATCGGATCAACGCCGCTGGCGGTGGACCGAGTCGCGGCGGGGGCGACGTCGATTTGCAAGATACGAATGATTGCATTGCCGTCATCGTCCACACGACCGCTGTCGACCAGTACGTCTAAAGTCGCAAAACCTCCGGGATTCGGGTTCCAGCGGGTTCCCGATGCGAATGATGAGTTAACATCGCTAGGCTTCAGATCGGTTTGGAAGTCGATCGTTGTGCCGTGCAGGTAGGTCGGCGGTCGTGGGTCTTCCCCGCTGTCGTCGCCAGGCACAATGGTGACCGCGTCGGTAAGTTTAAAATACAGATTCCGGGTGGCAACATCCTGCCAAGTCGTGACGGTGGCTGTATTGGCGAAACCACGAAGGTCGGTGAAGATGCCGGTATTGAACGTTGGCAAGGGCCCATGCGGGGTGGCACGCTGAATTTTGCCGATGGGAATAGAGAATTTCCCGTCGTTATATTGTTTGGCGTCGAAAGTCCCAGTTGGCTGGACGTTCAAAATCCTGAGTGAATCACCATCGGGATCAACCAGCAGGTGCTCGATATCGATACGAGATGTGGAATCAAAATCGACATACATCGTGCTATCGAGTGCCCAGGCGCCCGTGACAGGGTCGGGCGTGTGACTACGATCACCGACTAGCACCGGCAGTGAATCGGTAACGCGAATGCCGACGGGGACTTCGCTGAGGGTGTGCGTGACGGTGCTTCCACCGCCACCCGGTGAAGTGTCGACGACGACCAAGGCGACGTCGAAATCGTCCAGGCCATCGTAACGATAGACTTGGCCTGCGGCATTGAGACGTGGCGAGAGATTTTGGGTAATGCTGGGATGGGGCGTGTACGTGAGCGTGAAATCATTGCCGACGCTGATCGTTCCCAACGTGCTGCTGAGTGTTTCCGCAAAGATTTGGGGAATGTTGGGGTCGGTTTGTTTGGCCGCAACTCGCATCTGAATTTCGGAGTCGGCGGTCAGCGTGACGTCCGCGGGGATCGAGTAGGTCGGGAACGGATTAAATGTCGTCGTACCGAGGTGCGAGACTTGGTAATCGTCGACAACGAGTTCGGAAAAGAATGCCCCACCGGTAGGCAATTGTTGATTTTCATGCGAGACCCAGTTAGGTGCGGGCTCGAAGGGGTATTGGGGGAATAGGCCACCCGCGTTGGGAAGGAGATGAATGTCGTCGTCATCGTCGGTCGACGTTTTAATTTCGGGTGGATTAATCGGACCTATAGGTTGTCCATTGGCGTCGGTGGGAGGTACGGGCGTAGGCAGTCGATCACGACAGCCTTCATATTGAATCATATAATCGATCGATTTCGCATCGCTCCAAAGATCGTTGGCAAGAGAGACCAATCTCATGTAAGGATAGGGAATGTCATAAGTGTCAGGAGAATTGGGGTAGGGAATGGCAACCGCAGCGATGGCATCTTGCAGGGCATCAACTTGGATCAACAGACGATCGATTTTGGCCCAGTCCTGCTGATTTTCAGCAAGCCATTTCTCTTCACGCTCGGAGCCAGCGATACACCAGAATGCGTCATACTCCAGTGTGCGTGGTTCGACATGAGGAAAAGTGAGGTCGAACAGGAAGTAGTCACCGGTAACGGTAGTCGTTTCGTAGGGATCGAATGGCGATGGGTCGCCCCCGCTTCCAGACCCGCTCCCTGTTCCACTTCCCGTTCCACTTCCCGTTCCACTTCCCGTTCGACTTCCCGTTCCACTTCCCGTTCCACTTCCCGTTCCACTTCCCGTTCCACTTCCCGTTCCGCTTCCCGTTCCGCTTCCCGTTCCACTTCCTGTTCCACTTCCTGTTCCACTTCCTGTTCCGCTTCCCGTTCCGCTTCCCGTTCCGCTTCCCGTTCCACTTCCCGTTCCACTTCCCGTCCCGCTTCCACTTCCACCGTCAGCAAGTTGGTGGTTGGGGTTATAGTTTGATTCCAATCCAAAAGCGTCGACTGACTGGACAGCCGCAGGAGTACTTCCTAACGCCACGACAGTTCGGATTTCGCCAGCGAACCCATCGAAGACCACGGGGCCCGCAGTTGTTTGAACTATCACGGGCCGGTCAACACTTGCAGTCAACTGTAGTTGCGTCTCGATAACGGAGGGTTCCGAAGGAGACGAAGTTTGCCGGCTGCTGAGCACTCGAACGGCAAACTCATCGTCGTTTTTAATGGCGACCGAAAGCGTTGGAATTTGGATAGCCTTGGTGTCAATCGACCCGAGTTTATGATTGACGCTGGTTACGTGGAACGTGAATGTCTCGTCCCACTCAACACGATGATCGCGGTGGAACGGAACGTTGATTTGAAATGTCTCGTTTTGAAGCCCCGAGAATTGCAATGTGGTTTGAGTCGGTTGGAAATCCGTTCCGGACTGAGCAGGGTAAATGTCATCTTCAGCCTCAACAGTTTCGTAATCGATGACTAATCCGCCTTCGACGGCGTTGTCCAGTCGAACGGAAAAATCGAACATCTTTGTCCCGGGCTCGCCTTCGACAGGACTGCCTTCGGTGGTGGTGGTGGAATCGATCTGCACTCGGACGGAGTCATCGTTGAGAATGATCCCCAACGCTTCGCGATTTCGAATGATGACGCCAGGATGGGTATCTTCGAGTGCGACAGTGAAGCGTTGATTCGCTTCCAGGGTGCTTTCGCCGACAACGTCGATTGAAATCAGCTTGGACGTTTCACCTGGGGCAAATTCGAGTGAACCGGCGGGGTAGACCCCGCCGACGAAGTCGGTTTCGTTGGCGGGTGTGGTTCCCGAGCCAACGACATGGTAGCGAACCGTCAGCGGCAGTTCACTTTGAGAGCGGTTGACGGTGAATACGAACGTCCGTGTGCCAGCGTCGCCCTCGACTTTCGCGATGGTATCCGTTTGAATTTCGACCCAATCATCCCGCTCGATCGCACCGATGTCGCGTTGCATGATGGAATCGAGATCGTGATCGAAGTATCGGACACGGCCTCGCGCGTCAAAGGCTTCGTGCAGGTCGCCCGGTTCGGCACCGGCATCGACCAGGGGGCTCCGCGCAGACGGTTGGTGGTTGGCGATCGTACCTCCATTGAGCTGTAGAGAGCCGAGCAAGGGATCGATCGCGGCTCCCGGCACGCCAACTTGATCTTGTTCGTTCCACAATCCGTCAAATCGAAACGTTTCGCCAGTAGCCGGGATTGGGGTGAAGAATGTTTCCGATGACGGGTCAATAAACAGCGTATGACCACTGACTCGCGTGACAGACAAAACAGTGGCTGGATCGGACAGTGAAGGTTGCACACGAATTTCGAACGGTGCCGCTGGTAACTGATCGATGTCGGTGACAATAATCCGCAGTTGGCCTCCAACCGATGGGCGACTGGCATCGTAAACGGTGGTTTGGCGGAGCTGATTCTCGCCGATGAAGTTGTCACCGCCGGAGGAGAATCGACCGGCGAGATCGGGTGACTGGTCCACGACGGGATGCGTGTTCTCTGCGATCACGGACTGTGAAACTTTCACGCGACCAAGAGCCGCGACGCCACCAATGCGAATCAATGCGGAGTTTTCGACGAGGGTACTGGCGTCAATGTCTACGACGGCGTTGACGTCGGCGAAAATGGCGCCGCCGACATCCGCGGCGTTGCCAGAGATCGTGGATTGGTAAAGATTCAGTTCGCCGGATGCGATATACACGCCGCCGCCATTTTGTGTGGCGGTATTGTGGGCCAGGGTAGATCGATCAAGGTCGGCGAATGATTGGCCGTGCAATGCGATGGCGGCCCCACGAGACGCACTCGATTGATCGATGAACACCTCGCTCAAATGCAAGGTGCCATCGTTGACCAAAATCGCGCCGCCATCGTCAAGCGTGACGCCGCCGGTGAGGGTCAGATTCTGCAGCGATAGTTTGGCACCGGGATGGACTTCGAAAATCCGATCGAGTCCTTCGGCATCGATGGTGGTTTGATCGGCAGCGGTGCCGATGATTGTGATATCGCCAAAAATATCGAGATCATGGTGGAACTGGTCTGCGGTGTTGGCATCGTTGAGGGTCAGTACATGGGCTCCCGCAGGCAGGAAAATCGTGGTCGAGCCGCCGATGGCATTGGCTTCGTTGATTGCGGACCGGAGCGAGACTTGACCGGCGATGGCAGTGCTCGCATAACCATCGCCGAGGTCCAAGTCGATGGCATCGTCGAAAGTGTTGACATGGATTTCGACCAATTCCACGGCACCCAAATCGAGTTGGCGTCCGGCGGAACCGCCGACGTCGAAGAAGCGATTGCTGCCCTTTTGATCCAAGAGCAATCGGACTTGAGTGTCCTCTGGAATCATGGGGCTCGCGAGCGTGCCATGTTCACCCCGCTTAACATCCAATACCAGGGTTCCGTCACCGGAATCGGAGACGTGCGTGACCGTCATTTCTTCGCGACCGACCCGGATGTCGAACTGCCGTGTCGTAGAATGGGATAAGTCGGGAAGTCCAACGATCTTTTCGACACGAATCGTGGTTGCTTGGTCGCTAAGGACAGTTTCATACAATCGGGTTGCGCGACCAGAGAATCCCTGGGATACGTATTCGCCGACGGCATGTTGCGTCGGAATTGACCCGCGATGACCACGTTGGACGATCAGGGCGGAGTGCTCGCGGCTGAATCCAGTCGCCAGCATAGATTCACGACCGACCTCGATGACGTACGGGAAATAGGGTACGTCGAGATTACTGGGGCTACGGATGAACGATTCCGAATCATCCAGGTAGAGGAGCCCATCGTAAAACGAGTCGGCCAATGGCTTCGTCAGGGCCGCTTCCAATCCCAAAAATAGCTTTCGGTTGCCTTGTTCGATCAATGGGCCGGTGGCCTGCGGAGCGTGCGCGCCGGCGTACCCTCCCAGAGAAGCCAGCGGTTGCAGCGGAGAATGCAAGTCATCAAATCGTTCAATACGAATGGCGTCAGCGACGACCGATGCCCCACCCGTCAACTCGACCGTCAGTTCGTCTCCAGTGATTTCGACGCGATCGAGAACCAGCCATTCCTGGCGTAGTAGTTCGCTGCTTTCGTCGCCAAGAGCTTGTCTGTATCCCGATTCGCTAAAGATATTCAACGTTCTTTCTTCAGAAGCGGTCGCAGACAGCAGCCTTGGTCTTCCGGGCAACACCGAAGTGTCGCTATCAGGTTCCACCTGGGATCCTATCTGCGGTACAGGGCCGATCTGACGCTGGCTGTATTGTCGCGACAGCGTTTCAGCTCCTTCAGCCGGGTCGAATGCGATCTGACCACTTGAAAGAACTGAGGCGCCGTCTGAGATTGAAAAGGGAACATCAGATCTCGTTGCGCTGGAAGCGACTAAATAGACACCCGGAACCAGTCCGGTGAAGTGATATTGGGCGGTTTCGCCAGTGCCAAGCGAGACTTGCGAATCACCAAACCCGTCTTCGGTACCCGCCGTGGGCGTCCCGGTCGTAGTAAATCCTGGATATTCATTGTCAATGATTCGTCGCATTTGCGATGTCGCTCGCTCAGGCAGTTGGAAGCTGAGCGGCGGAACGACTTGATCCTTCTCCGTCGACAACGTGTCGAGCGAGATGAGTCGCAATTCGGGAGTGAACTCGGTTAAAATTTCGGGGAGGTGGCCTTCGAAGGACAACGAATCCCAGTGGACTCGTAGGGACGCAGCTTCGAACCAACCTTCGCCTAAAAAACTGTCGTCAAATCCTTCCGTGGACAGCGGATCGTCGAGTTGGATCGTGCCTCCGTTGACCGGGTCAGGGACGGTGATCGAGTTACTCAATCCGTCCCAATTGGCCATTAATCGGTAGTCGCCGGGTAATAGGTCTTCGAACGTCGCCGTCAGTGTTTCGGTGCCAATCGAAACGTTGGTCGGTTGGTACGCGGCGCGGCTGTCTAAAAGCGGAAAGAAATCGCTCGAACGCTTATTGGAATCCGCAAACAATTGGTTTGGAATCGGATCCGCAACGGGAAGCACGGGATTTTCTTGTAAATCGGTACGCTCGACGATACGAATCGCATCGGCGACAATTGGATTAGCTCCATCTGGCCAAATGGAAATCTCAAAAATCTCATTTTCGGACGCATGGAAATAATCATCCGTCAACGTGATCCAACGCTCATTGGTGACGAGATCTCGCTCGGCTAATTGCATGTCTACGCTTCGACTATCGATCGTACCATTGATGTCAAAGCCGATACTGCCACTGGCGCTGTCACGGACCAAGGCAGTAATGGAGTAACTTCCCGCAGGCAGATTAGAGTATGACCATTGAGCAGATGGCTGCACCGAAAGTGCAGGGTCGGGTTGCAGGGTCCAAGAATCGCCAAGAAAGCCAGCGGCATCCGATGCGGACGCTGGCAACGTCGGCTCCTGCGCGTCGAGGTCTAGAATAATTACAGTCCGCTGATCGCCGGGCACGCCAGCTCCAAGCTCAGTTTCGATCTGGCTAAATGAATCATAAGTATGGTTGTTATCAATTGTCCGGCGAATGGGAATGTTGGTGCCATCCATTTGGTGAACGTTTGGTTGGTCTAAACCGATTGAGCCAATATAGTTCTGATGCTTAACACTGTCGGGCAGCTCGCCAACGTCAGCGATTGGTTTCCCCGAGTACAGATCGGTACTGCCGATAAATACGCTGTTTTCGATGAGAGCCGGAGGCATTGAGACGGCTGTTGGATTTGCGGAACGCTGAACCACACCCGCGTCAACGATCACCAAATCATCGGTCCGACCGTAAAATGGCGCGACGTAGTTAAGCAGGGAGACACGTTCGGCGAAGACGCTTGCGACCGGGCCGGTACTGCTGTTATTGGCAAACGTGCTGTTCTCGATAATCAAGGGCGGTGCCAGTTCGACGACCGAACTGCGGACGATCGTCTGCGACGAGTCAACAGAGATCTGTCCAGGAGAAGTTTCGGTGCCATTGTTGGTAAACGTGGAACCCGTGATCTTCATCTCCCCCGCGATCCCTCGGAGAGTTACCGTGTCCTCATTAAAGTCAATGGGCGTGGTTCCTTGCCGACCGCGGATGACCGTGACAATACCTGTATTGAAATCAATGTCGGTGATCGTCATCGCCTCAACCTGATTTCCGGGGTAAGCAATCCCGACACCACCACGTGCACCGTCACGGTTGGGCCCCTGGATGATAGGAATGTCAATCGTCGACAAATAGACGTCAAGCGGTAGGTTGTAGGGTTCCAAATCTGTCAAGTCGTTGAATCGGATCTGTTTCGCTTGTGAATTACGCAGTACCAGAGTCTCGTTCCCCAAATGTGACTTAGGCTCCGTTCGCAAGAGCGAGATTTCATTGTTCGTAAAATCGACACTTTCTATCGCGAGTCTTTCCTGACCAATCGTGATCTTTATTGGTAGCGAATAGTCCGCTAGCAAGGACGCATCGTTAACGGTTGCTGTTAAACTGCTGTCGCTCAGTGCGGAGGTTAGGAAAAGGTTCTCAGCGGGCACGACTGCCAACACGGGCTCCTGACCATAGTGCTCGATCAACGCATACGGTTCGTTGTCGTACCACTGATGATAAGAATTGGCGAACAGCGAATCTTGAATATGAACGTTGCCATCGAAATTAATCAAACCCAGTCCCACTATGGTCGAGCCAATGATATTGAGTTCAGATTGGAGACCTTGGTTTGCAATTTCGTGCGCATTGAATCCGGCGTCGTTACCGTGGAAAGTAACATCCAAAAGTGTTAATTCGCCGTTGTGGTTCTGAACGAGGGCTTGATTGAAACTAGTGGTCGCGTACTCCATTGAAACGCCCGGTGACTCACGAAACAGCGGATAAAACCCTCCTGATTGAGTGATCTTGCCTCCCTGGATCAGGGCCGTGGCGGAATTGAAATTTGCAACAACGAGTTTGATTTCATCGTATTCAGTTTCTCGCGAGTAGAACCGCCCGAGGTTGATAACGCCAATGGTCGAGTGGGTCACATCGGGGTCGAAGTGCTCATATAGACTGGAGTCCAATAGGTTGAACTCCGCGGACTCTGCAATGAAAACCGAGGAAGTCGGAATGTACAGTGCGGATGATGCGGCACGATGAGCTTGATTGGGAATCAATCCTGGATCGTTGACATTGGGTACCTCGTAATTACTTCCAAGATAAAACGTTCCGTTGTTTTGCAGCTCGCTGTTGCCCGAGACAGTGACGTTGCCTGCAGCGATGAAGAGAGCGGAACCTTGTGGATCTTCGAAGTAGGAGTAAGAATAGTGAGAGTTACGATGGATTTTCGATCGATTAGTGATGTTGACATCGCCATCACGAATGTAGAATCCACCACCACCGTTGACTGAATAGTTGTCATGAAACGTGGATTGATCGACATACAACGAGCCGCCGTCAAGATAAATTCCGCCACCCAGCGTGCTGTAATTGCTGTGTATTTCCGATGCACCATCAATGATTGTTGTACCCAGTAACGTGGCGATGCCTCCGCCCTGTTGGCTGACATTTTTTCTGACGATGGTGCCGCAGACAATCAACGTGCCTCCGTCGTTCAGGACCGCCCCACCAATACCGCCCAGATGATCGGTTTGACCGTGCAGAAGGTCCACCTTGTCTAGGTTCAATAACGCGTCAGAATGCACATGAAAATGACGATCCAGGAGCGCTGGCATGTTATAAGGATTCTCTCCTTCGGGCCAACCTCCGTCAATTCGCAGTTGCCCACCGTTGTGAGTGAGCGTCGCTGCGCCATGAATCGCGAGATTTCCGTAGACGTCTAAGTCACCTGTTGCAGCTTCCTCTTCGTCAATGCCCGATAGACGGAGTTCGAAGGTTTGTGCGTCCAGGAAATTACTGAAGATTGTGGCTTCAAAGGTTCCTCCGACTAGGTTGGCTGCGGTTCCGACACCCGCCAATGCATTGAGCTCCTGAATGGCTCCGCGAAGTGAGATCTGGTCGCCGGGAGTGTTGAGATCAACGTCCACACGCCCATCACCCAGAGGGGTTGCGTCGACCGCGTCGATCGTAGTGTTTGCAAAGAAAGCTCCGAACTCGACTGCGCCGATATCCACGGTTCGCGTATCGTCGGTCAATGCCGTGAGTTCCAGACCATCGCTGACCCGATCAGCCCCACGCTGATCGCGAAAATGGTGAACTGAAACGCCGGCGTCAATCGCGGGACTGCCGGGCAACAACATGTGCGTCGGTGCCTTCCCACTGTTGAACTGCAAAGGGCCGATGATCGGATCGATCGGTGCGCCAAGCGTCCCGACTTGATCACTCGCGATGAATCCGGCATTCGATCCGGTCTTTCCAATCAAGTTGCCACCCGCCGAAACTATCGTCCCTTCCACATCTTGAGACTGGATTCCTAATGCAAAAATGGAGTCTGCCAAGAAAGCAGTACCGATCATTGCGAGGTTTGCGCCCGTTGAGGCCTCATTGGAGACAAATGTAGAAGCGTGAATCGTAAAATCACCGGGACTGTACACGCCGCCGCCCCAAATTTCGGATACATTCGACGAGACAGTGGATGTCGATATATGTAGTACCGCATTAGCGGCGTTAAAAATTCCTCCGCCATCAAGATATGCTTCGTTGCTGGAAATCGTCGTGCTTTCGATGCGTAGATTTGCCCCATTCGCGTTGAAAATTGCTCCGCCGCGTCCGGTCACGGCTTCATTGGAGTGCAAATAGGAATTGCGAATCTGTAGATCACCTGCGTTCCAAATCGCTCCTCCGTCACCAGTGGATCGCCAGCCGCCGGTGAGTTCCAAGTTCTCGAGGGTGACAGACACGCCTGCGTCGATCTGAATCAGGTGAGTGTTTCCGACAGCCTCAATTCGCTGGCCATGAACTGATCCGCGGATCTCAACATCTGAAGTGATTTGTAACGCACCCAGGCTGGACGAGAGCGAGATTGCGTGACCGAAATCTGGAATTTCGATGATATCCTTCTCTGGACCGTTGGCCTGAGCCATCGCAACCGCTGCCCGCAAAGAAATCAAGCCGTTGGCACTGCTGCTTGAATCGGGTGCCGAGTTGACGATGATCACATTTGGCTTGTCAGCAGGATCGTAACTCGTTAGAGGAGTAGCCGACACATGCAAGGATACCGTCGTAGGGTTACTTAAACCGTACTGAGTCTCAAACTGATAACGGAACGAATCGGTTCCTGAAAATCCAGGATAGGGGTCGAACTGGAAACCGCCATCACCAGGGAATGTCAGCTTTCCGAAGCGGGGCGGCGTCAATATCTGCGATGCTAGAACGATTTCATCTTGAGCTTGGTCATTTGTCAACAAACCTGGGCTTGCCACCGTCAGTCCGCCGCTCGAATCAAGGTGATATTCGTCGGCAAACGCGACCGGTTGAAGATTGATGGCGTCAATGGCCGGTTCAAGATTGCTCTGACCGGACTCACCTGCCAGCATTTGACGGGGTTCCAGCATTTCCGCAATTAGTCGTCTGCGACGTCGTTTCCCGGTTCCTATTTTTTCTGTGCTTCGCCGAGCAACTGAACTGTTAATCTTTTTCTTCAATTGACGGTTCAACACCATGCTACTCCGTTAAAGTCCGAGCTGACGCCGTAAAGCATATAGAGTGTGCGGTTCCGCACCTCTGTAAAGAAGAGCCGAACTTAGGGGGGTTAGAAATGCGCTGCAACTAAATTCTCCGGAAAAAAGAAAAAAACATTTGTCGAACGCGGTGCCTGTATTTGAGCACGCCGCCGATTACGGCGAGTTGTGTTTGGACGATGTGAGGTCGAAGAGGGTATTGGTAAGCCAAGACGGAACTGGCGTAAGGCCGATTCGAATAACGAGACGGCAGGTGCGTGTATCGGCATTTGATTGCGATGATTACGAAACACCACCGCCGCACACCGGGATCATTCGCTGACTCAGTTTTGCTCACCACCACAACAACGAATCGTTCGCGCTCGGGTAGTGAGCACGCTTTGGGTAGTTGTTGCATCCACTTTTTGAGGCGATTGTCACGGCAGACAAGATTCACTAACACAGGTCATCGATTGAGGTCGGTATCTAGTTCATCTTGATCTGGCAACGGTACCCTTTTGCGAACGTTTACGAAAATACAATTCGCAGCTTTAGCAAAACTGCGAGCGTTTGTTGCGGTGATACTTCTGTGCGTAGAGCTTTCGCTCGGGCTACTTTGTCACCAGCGCCGTTCCGATCTTGACGACATTGATCGCGTGTCAACGCCAGCGCAGTACACGCAGGACGAACCGAACTTCCAGCCTAGAAGCTGCTCTCACTTGGCCGCCTATAATTAATACCCGACCTCCAGCGGAATGTGACTGAACAAACTTAAGCGATTACGCTGCTTGGCAAATCTATTGCTCGCAGGTAACAGCGTCAAAATGAGATGTCTTTTGGGAGGATGGCCGACTCCAGCTCCATCGTTAGTCGAGGGCGACCTCCGCCCTCTCCAACGTCAGAAATAGTCTGAGCTGTGGACGCAGGCCTTGTAGGTGGTGGATCCGCGATGAAGCGAGACTCATATTGTCAGCTATGCCGTATCGGATTGTGCATGATTCTGCTGATCGCTGCCGACGCATTCTGCCCACCCTGAGACACGGGACTTCAAGGTACCGGTACCCTGAAAACATAGAGGGGGGGCACATGGTAGAAAATGGGGCCTAGGTGTACGGAATGGTGAACGGATTGTTCCCCACGGGGGACGCTTGATGTGGACCAACCACCTGCTATCTGCGAAGGGGGGTGGTTTTGCTCAAAGTGGTACACGCTGGGTAACTAGGTACCTATCTGCATGGGGTGCGGGGTTCGGGGTCAAAAAACCGGGACCGACATCCCCGAAAACCGCCTTCTGACCTGCCAAACTGGCCGGATGACCCCTCTCTGCACGCCACTCTTGCCGCTGCCCCCCTCCCCTATGCTCTTTGTGCCCATCATCACGCACGCACCACTCACAAAAAGGGGACATTCTATCTATGAATCTACCCTTTTTGCGTTAAATACCCACCTGGTGGGGGTCGCAGTCGGTTGTTGCCCAAGGGGAATTGCCAATTCATATAGCTTTGCTTACACCTTGCCCATGCACACATCCTTCTCGCTTCGCCCGCGTGTGCCGCTCACTATTCGCTTGCTCGATGGACCTTGCTTGATCTTCCTTTGATTGAGTTTCATGGTTGTTTAAGTGTGCTTTGCTGGCGCTCTGTATCACGTTTCCATCCTGAATTGCCGTGTCAATCGACAATGGAGCAACTAACTTACGGCACCATGTCTCTCTCTATGTAGTTATGTAAGTTTTATGAAGTGTATTGCCTGGATGGAACTGAATTGATCGAGCGGATTAGGTGATTGGAAAACCGTTTAGTCTGCAGATCGGTTGGCGATTTGAAAGTCGACCACAGTCGCGTTTGATGGTTGTTTCGTCGATAGGATCACACGCTTTGCCTATTGCGTTTGCGGGTTGTTCCCTAAACGGCATTCACCATGCCTTCTAATTTCAATGATGTGTTGCGAGAGACATCAACGACGGTGGGCGGCAGAGTGCCCCAACCACACCAATGTCTTGTCACTCGTTTGTATCCACTCGAACGCCATGCCCTCAATCGTTGCACTTTATTCCTACTCCTTCAACGCCGACAAGCTTCTTCGCGGCTCGACAAGTATTTGGAACCGTGCGACTTGAGGCTATCGGTTTGAGTGTATTAGTTCAGCTACGTCGGCATCTGGCCACTTGGCGAATAGACCGGCCGTTAATTTGCCATCCCCGGCGGCGCCCCAATGCGATCGATTGACCCAACAAATGTCATAGCGATAACAAGAAGATCAGGCGGAGTATCAACAACTAAAGTCACTCTCGACGAGATGGTGCGAGAAGTAGGCAAATAGACGCTATATGCATTAACGTTGGCGACGTCGTGGAGGTGTTTGCGGTTCACGAATTGCAATTGAGTTACTCAACAACGGAAATTTATTGTCGCTACCCCATTGCTCATTCTATCGCCGGACTGTAACGTGGCACCCTGCCGCCCTTGGCATCCAGGTTACTCCACGGAACATTTGATATGAACTCTACGATGCACAACAACGATCAAGAAATTGCCAAAGAGAGTGTGATTGAACAACAGGTAAGCATTAAGCCCGGCACCGGCTCTGATCTGACGATACAGCGTTACAACGCGATGATTAAACGTGGCCTAGGCGAACTAAATACGCTTGAGAGCGGATATGATGTAAGACTAAGAGAAGTTAAAGAGCTTCTAAAGCAGCGTCGCGAACTGGCTCGCCTACCCGATGAGTCGCGCAGCGACGTCCTAGTCCGGGCACTGGAGCTCAGCGAAGGCGTAATGCCAAGTATCCAACAGATTATCGCCGCTCGGAAAGAAGTTCTCGGTGCCGACTGTTCGAAAACCCGTCGCTTTTCTTGGAGTCGTAGGGACATACGCGAACTACAGTTGGTCCGCAAATTGGAACCGCAAGCGTTAGAATCGCGATATGAAACAGCAGAGAAGAGATGCAGGTTGAAAGAGACGCAGCGCGTTGCGGCCGAGACTCTAATTGCCAAATATATCAATAGCATCGATGATGCGATAATTGCGATTGCAAGGCTCGACTGTATCAAAACGTGGCCAGAATCACGTAATTTGATGCAACAACTTGCTGCCACCTCAAAAGTCGTCAATACCTTGAATAGAACAATTTACAAGAAGTCGGTGTAAGTTAGTTTGCAAAGCTAACGACGCTGGTGCTCGATAGCCTGCGGTTACCTAAGCCCCAAGCTTATTGCAAGTAGTTGCTATGGTAAATTCTTTGCAGCAACGCCTGTTAGACGTACGTGAGTAGTGAGCGGCAATGCAACGGCATCAGATTCAACAATGGGTCGGATACCTCTTCGCGGTCAGGAAAGTCCCAAAATCTTCCGTATAATCTGCCGTACGACGTCTGTTGCGGCAGTGTACCGCTGTAGTCTGTAGTGGTGCGGCAAGGTGACACGGTATGGTTGTCAATCAACCTGGAGTTAATAATGTTTGAAAGCGAAATCCTTCACCGACACGAGGTCAAAGCGGTATTGGACTCGATGAAAACACGGACAAGCAAAAACCAACTGCTTGATCGTATTGTGTTCCGCCTGTCCGCCGGTTGCGGACTTCGGGTCAAGGGCATGTGCGGGCTAATCTTGGCCGACCTCAATACCGACAGCGAATTCCCCTACATCCTCATCCGCAGGGACAATACCAAGGGACAGATCAAGCACCGCAAGCCTCGCCGCGTTCCACTTTATTGGGACACGGGGACAAGATTGGATATCGTCAACTGGCTCAACAAACGTCGTCGTGATGGTGCAGAGCCAAGTGATCCTTTCATTTGCCAGCAGAGATACGACACATATGGAAAACCGCTGAAGGAGCGGGTCGCAGCGTGCCGATGGCGAACTGCAATCCAGGTCCTAGGCGAGAGCAGGTTGAAAGAGTTGTCCATCCACACGGGAAGACACACGTTCTGTTCCCATGCATTGGCTGCGGGGCGATCCGTAATCGAAGTCAAGAACGCAGTCGGGCATAGCAGCATCAGCACGACGGAAATCTATCTTCACGCTGTTGGGCGTGAGAACGTACCAGATCTATACCCAGAGAACGAGTGAAATGACAAATCAATCAATCGCAGCTTCGTATGGCGAATGCGCGCAAGGAACCCGTTTTACGGCGGGGCTTATCAACGAAGATTGCACAGAAAAGAGCTGGGACCGAGCCGCGCCAACGCAAGATCAAACGTCGGTGTTTTTAGCGGAGGACGCGTCTGGTGCCGAAGTTTTCGCGGAAAGGGATCGTGAGCGAGTTCCCGTCGAGATGACCATATTCAAGAACCCAGGCCTCACAAGCATCAAGGCCATTTATGACACCACAGTTGAGGTCGCCATTTGCGAGATCGGGAGTCTTATTAAAGAGGTGCACGACAACAAGCTTTGGAAAAGCGATTTTGATACCTTCGAAGAATGCTGCAAAGGAGTATTCCGCTACTCCTTGGCGTATTCGTACCGGCTTATCGAATCGCACGTAATGGGAGTGAGGCTGCTTAAATTGGTAGCTGACGAGCACGGTGATTTTTCGCCCATGGGCGAAAAGCTTCTCAGCGGCTCGTTCACCAAAGAGCGGCAGTTTCGGGAGCTAAAAGGTATCCCCCAAGAATCTTTGGCAGAAGTTGCTAGTCGCTCACTGGAAATCAGCGAAGGCAAGCCCCCGAGCTCGAAGCAAATCCGCGCCGCCAAGGTAGAAGTGCTCGGTGGGTCTGTGATGAATCATGGCCACGGCGAGGTGTGGATCGATGTCACCGATCCTTCAGACAAGGTGGACACGAAAAACCAGGAACCGAGCTCTGAGCCTAAACACAAAGCCGATTCCAAACCGAAGCCGCCAACTAAGCCAAAGACAAAACCACTGTTACAGCAGAAGGTTGACCCCAAACGCATAGCGGTTCGGTGCCGTGCTGCGATTGAATCAGCAATGCGAGAAGCGGACGACTACGACGACGAATTGCACCCAGCGGATTATGAGAAAGTGAAAAGTGGCCTTAAGGATGTCTGGCATGCGGTAGATGGTTGGACTTATCTATAGAGGATATCAGCATGAACCCGAGGGGCGGTACGTGTTTCTGGCCGATCGTCACCGACCTCTGGACGACACAACCATTGTGTGCGGGGTCCGCCGCTCGCCTTATCAAACGCTTTTGGTTGCAGGTGCCGCTCTCCGAATGGAATTGACGAAGACGGTCCAACGGGTGTTGGCAGTCGCCAATGCCGATGATAACGGCACGTGCCAGATTGAGGTTCGCGTCATGATTCATCTGCCGATAGCAGCGACGATTGCGGATAGGAGCACAACTACTCGTGGGAAATGAGATTGCAGACAGACATATCCTGGAGGCTACCACGATTTACACCGGACGCCTTGCTTTTCATGGCTTTGCAACGATGGTGACTTGATTCGGAGCAGATGGATCGAATGCTTGGCGAAAACAACATGTTGGAATTCATGGCTGAACTTAAGCGAAGATCCAAGGCGTCCTGAAAGGTCGCCTATAGCTTTAGTGAGTTTGATGCGGGCCGACTGGCGGCTCCACCTGTTCGATTCGGGACGCGTCAATTGAAAAGAGTAGTTATTGAACACGCAGAGTGTTCCACTGATTGAGTAATTTGTGAGTCTTAAAACGTGGCTTGGGGAAAAGACGCCTAGCCGATTCAATCAAAAGAGGGCGAGTGAAATCGCCTAAGCGTTGGGGGTGCCAACTCACGCCCGGCCAATTCCATCAGCCGACAAGTGCAGTCAACGACCGATCCCTGTCGAACTGCCCCCGTGATCGAGCATCCGTGCTCAAATCCGTCGGTGCTAGGACAACGCCTAATCTAGTGGTCCACTGAATCCCCCGGTCGTGTCAGCGACTAACGGTCTTGTCTTTAAGATCACGGGGAAATGGGAGTGGTGCGCGCCGATGGCCTCGCTACCAGCTGAATTGGATATAACATACCGAACTGATTTGAAACTAGTCGCATTTCGGCATCCTTGTTCCGAATTTCACCGGCAGACCGCCAGTACACAAGATGAGGGGCTTTGGTCAGCACAGACGACAATTCAAGGATGGGAATTGCGTAACAGACGGGGCCCCTCTTAGGCTTATAAGGCACGCTGCCACCTCGGGTTGTATAGTGGCAGTTTGCCGCGATAAGATGCCGCGATAAGATTAGGAGACTTAGAGGCACGTATCGTCACCAAATAGATTGATCGGAATCAAGATGGCTCGTCCAATGCTCGCCTGGCAATACACTTACGAAGACATCGCGGACCTGCTCGGCATTGAATTGTCGACGGTTCGTAAGAGTGCTTCGCGAGGGGATTTTGACCCATGCGATCTAAAGAGCATAATGCTTTACGCAGCCGCTAATGCGGAAGAGTCTTTCCGCATGGAATTGACACTGGCGGCGGCTAGGCTTGGTCGCTATAGCGTTGGAAAACCGCCAAGAAAGAGCGCGACGAAACGCAAAGAGAAGTCTTGAGCAGCTGACGCTAGTTCCGCAGAAAAGAATTGATCAAATCTTCCCTTGGCTCCGAAGCCATCTCGATTATCAAAGAAACAATCGGGCACCTAACCTCAGATGGCGGCTCGATTGAATGCGATTCGACAACCGATCTCTTATCGCACTCTAGGTCGAACAAACCATTTTAAGGCCGAGCCTTTTGTCGTTAATCATCGAAAACAATCTGGGGATAATCCCTGGTGTTCATTCTGCGAATTCAGTTTAGCCCCCGTATCACTCACCAAGGGCCATCTGGTGAGTAAATGGGTTCGCGAATGTTTTGAAATCGCGATAATGCTGCTTGTTCACTGGTTCGGCCATGATTTAGGTGCATCGGCCCCCTCACCAAGTTCGTTGCTAATCGCGATGGGCTAGGTAAACAGCGAAGCGCCTCACACCGATGCGCGTGGGCAGGCAGTGGCGTGAGACCGCGAACTTTCGGCGGCGACGATCCGCTCGACTTCAACTCGATAGACGGTCGATCAGATGCGTCCACAGCGGTTCGGCCAATGCTGCGCCCCACAAAACATGTCTCCGCAAATGCTTGATCATCTCCCCACCCACTTTCAGCACGAACGAAACGAAATCCAGCAAGTCCCAGCGGTCGCGCATGCTGTCCTCCAATTCACTACGACGGATGCAGTTCAAGTTGTAAGCGAGAAACGCAAACGGCATCGTCGCTTCGTTCTCCTTGAAGCCTTACGAGGACAAGTGAATGCCAATCGATTCTTTGAACTCGCCCAGACGATCTTCGAATGTCCCACGCTTGCGATAGTGAGCAATCTGCCGATCGGCACTGCGTGACTCTCCGGACCAGTTCGTTGACATGAAGAACCAGCTAGGTAGCAAGTTCAGTTGGCCCGTCGCCGCATCCGGTCTGTCAATCACCACCAAGATCAGTCGGTGAGAGTGAAGCCACGCGTAGGCATGGTAGGAGCCAATTTTGGCGGTGTATTCGTAGCTCCTGTAGTTAACCGTTAAACGCTCGGGGTCACGCGATGGCTTCTCAATTCGTCAACATCTTGGTGAATGATTCGGGTTAAAATATGGCGATACACCCGCGAAATTTAGCGGGGTGTAGTTTACACCCCAATCTTGACAAGTTGATACAGATGTGGTGTATAATCAACATCGCTTTGGTGGTGTAAAACAATCGAGTCAAGCGGGAATCGCGGTGTTTCCTGCATTTCCAAGTCTATGCAGTCGACCGAAAAGCAAGCGTCTACGGAACCGAAGGTTAGAGGTTCGAATCCTCTGGGGTGTACTTGCCGAAAAGCCATGAACCTTGAAGGTTTATGGCTTTTTTCGTGCGGCGACGTGGACTCAAGAAAATTTTTCTGAATGTCTCGCTATTCCGTTGCCTTTTGTGTCGACGGTTGGCGTGCTGTTTCCTGTAGGAACGGCAGTTCTGCGGGCGGGTCCCGATCCTCGGTTCTGAACTCGCTGGATGGGCCAGCTGATGAAAAAATTCTCAGCCCGGTTTCGCGATGGTTTGAGTTCCTACCAGCCGCATTTGTGATCGGCAGTGGGGCGATCTTCGTGAGATGCCCGTTGGCGTCGGCCACTGACAGGCCCTTGTCCTCCGCGATCCCGCAGTTGGTTGGCCGGCGAATCACGCGAAGGAACGCGAATCGAGCTGGCAGCACTAAACATCCGCGGTGTTCTCTCCATTCGCAAGGAAAAAATTTCGCTGAAGTTCGTTCGGCAGTATCGAATGGACGCGCGGAATAATCTTGCCACTGATTTCATGTGTCTCTGACGCAAACCGGTGAATCCGTTCTGCTGCCATTGATATCGACAGAAAATTGATGCGACAGAAGAGTTGAGATGTCGCGATCTCGGATATATGTTTTCGTCATTGACGCTATTGTCTCACCGCTGGCGAGACTTTTGCCGGGTCTTGGATTGTTCGCTCAATCAGGAGACCAAACGCACTTCCAGCGACGAGCCTAATGAAAAATCATGCATGATTCGTCGGTGTACTGCACAAGGTCAGTTTCGCGGAGGAAATTGTTCATCCCTTGCTCGGAGACTTTTTCAGTTCCAGAAAGCCAAAATCGGACGCTATCGTCGTCAAAGTCGAGTGACAACGAAATCCCACCACCCCCATTTCCATTACTCCAATAATTCGCATACGGAACAATGCCTCTGGGAGCGGAAGTTGATTTTGCGTCAAGAAAATCGATGGCTGAGTTTGTAAGGAACCCTTGAAATTGATATTCGTATGCAGCCTCTCGGTGCTCGAAAGTCTCCCGCCAAGTTTCGTAGTGTTCTCGAACAATGCTCATGCGAACAACGACCCTTCCTGTCAGTTGAAATTGCCTGATATAAGCTTTCAGCGCATCGACAATCAGAGGTGTCTGTCGGTTTTCAGCGTGCATAACGAGGCGGTGCTGTATTCTTGCATCGCCAAATCCGAGATTTCCATCGTCACAGTACACCCGCGGGTTTGGCCCTGGGTGAAACAGCAAGTAGCCGTCAACTATCTCGAAATAGCAGTCTCTTTGCCCAAAGGGTTCCCCTAACGCTCGAACAAGTCGGTCGAACGCTTCTTTCTCCGATTCGACGGAGACGCTTCCCCTTCGAATGGCTTCGTTAAAAGTATCCGTATAACACTTCCAACTCCGATTGTCTCTTGATCGTTCGACGCCAATAAATGGTGCGATAGACCCTTCAAACATGATGCTATTGTTTATCGAAAAGTCGCTTTGCTCCCATCGCAAGACCTCGTCAACGGTGGTTAACAACTGACGCTCTAGGTCAGCGGGGGCAGCCTGCCAATGGCTATAACGCACGAGCACCACGAGATCCTCGCTTTCATCCGCGAAATTTTCTAGGGGAATAGGTTGAATGAAAGCAGCTGTGAACGCGGTCGTGGCATCAACCATTTTCTCAGGATCGGTAAAGCGAATATCCTCTGTGGTTCCCCTATTACTATTGGCGATTAATTGGTTCAGTCGTTGTAAAACACGAAGACTTGAGTCGATCGGAACGCCGTGACTTTTAACGATAATGTGATACGGAACTTTTGCCATGGTGTTAATTCAATCTCAGTAAGAGCGATCCTATCCTCGGCCAACGAATCGGCCCAACCTGTCCACAAAAAAGGACAACGCAATGATCTGGAGAGAACTACCGTCCAAGTCTGCTGCGGCAAACTATTGTATCGGTTTTCGTTCGCTCGCTTTAAGCCCCGATGGATTTTCGGTCGCCGTGCCGGTTGGTTCCAAGCTGCGTGGCGTCGATCGCAAGGGACGCCGAGTCAAATGGACAGCGCAAGGACACAACGATTTTGTAATGGTGGTGGCGTATTCGCCCCGATGGCCGGATGCTTGCCTCCGGTGGACTCGACAACGTGGTCAAATTATGGGACTCCGACAGCGGAAAGCTGATCGCCACGCTGGCCAGCACGTGTCGGGTGGTGGTGATCGCGATGAAACAGCTGGCGCTTGGCTGTGGCAGACCAAACGCGAGACTTAGCCCACTAGCCGTGAGAGGTATCGATTATCGCTCTAGCGGAGCTCGCATGGCCGATGCCATCGATCGGAAATCGACTTGAGTTTATTGTCAGTATCTTCGGGTAAGTAAACCAGCTCTTGCCTCCACGATCAAAAATTGCAAAGTTGTGTCACCTAGTTGGCACCGAGGTCGCGAGGATACGATGACTGGACATGCAAACGGTTAGGATCTGTGCAATCAATGTAGTGAACATGTGACTTGAACGATTCTGGCTTAACGTTCAACTTGTTGCTACATCAAGCCTCGTCTTCCAAACACGAACACCGCTTTTCTCGCAACGATCTCGGCGTTTTGGATGGTGATGAGATATTCGAATGCGAACCATCATGAATCGCAAGCAAACTCGATACGTACATCGGCAACCTCGCTATCAAAGTCTAGAAGAGCGGAGGCTGCTTGCCGTTGGCTTGCAATCACCCTACCAACCGTTGGACGTAAATATCGATCTTGCGGTCGATGCGCAGGATGCCCGCGACGTGATCGGCATTTTGCAAACCGGGCACGCCGCGGCGGATGTGTCGATCAACGCCACCGGCATGTTTGCTGACGTTAGCGGTGACAATCATGTCACGCCACTCGATGCGTTGCGGATCATTAACCACCTTGATCGACAATCTCCTACGATTGCAGCAAAACTTATTCACGACTCGGGCGGTGATGGCGTGCAACGATACGACCTGGTGACACAGGAGTTGGGATTGCATGTGCGAACTCGGGGGATCAACGAGCTTCAAGTGCTAATCAACGACCTAGCCATCAGTCAGTTTCGGATGGTCGACCATGGTGAAGATTTCTTGCTGACCTCGTCCATGATCGAATCCGCATTGGGGGCGCCGCTTTCCGATGGTGTGCAGACAATCGAACTTCGCGATCGAGAATCCGAATTTCGTTGCGCGTTTGAAGTCGTCCTCGATCGAACTTCTCCCCAACCCATTTTTTACGCGGCCGACCCTGTGTACCAACAACAGGGAACACGATTGGTTATTGGCTTTGACGAACCAATCCGTTCTGGCGTTCCACTGAGTGCGGATAACATTCGGGTTCAGCGGGCTGACTCGGAGCATGTGATTGAGATAAAGGCGGTGCGTGAGTTGGCATCGGATCGGTTAGCGATTGAATTCAATGAGGCCATTGCCAACGGCTTATACAAAATCAAATTCATCGAAAGTCTTCAGGATGTTGCGGGCAATCAGTTGACAAATCCGTTGCCTACGATCGAAGTGGACCGCTATTTCACGTTCGATGTCGATCCGAGTAGTCAGTTGGTCACGGTCGAGGCCGTTGCTCCGACGATTTCTGTGCAGTGGGATCGGGCCGTCCAAAATGCGGTCATCGAGACGTCACCCGGTCCTACGGTGGCTTCGCGAGCGTACGGAATACTGCACACGGTCATTTACGATGCTTGGTCCGCCTATGATCCACGGGCAATTTCGACAACCATCAGAGATCAGCTGCAAAGGCCAGACGACGAAAACACGCTTGAAAACAAACGAGTCGCCATCAGCTATGCAGCCCATTCGGTCTTGGTTGACCTGTTTCCAACTCAGCGAGAACGATTTGATCTGTTGATGCATCAGTTGGGGCTGGATCCCAGTGCCGATCCTAACAATGCAACAACCGCCGTTGGTATTGGGCGTCGGATGGCAGCGGAGCTGCTCGCAGTGAGACACGAAGACGGTTCGAACCAGCTGGGGAATTCAGTCGATGGGGCGGTCGGTGTCCCCTACTCCGATGTTTCGGGCTACGTCGCGGCGAACCAAGCTGGAATCTCATCCATCGTAGATCGGTGGACGCCCGAATTTGTCCCGATCGACGTATCGCCAGTCCAAGCGGATCATTTACGTACTCAGCAGTACCTCACTCCGCACTGGGGAGCCGTTGCTCCATTCGCAGTCGCGGATCTAGATTCACTGCGTCCCCCGCCGCCCGAACCGTTTCTGTTGGTGGACGGAACGGTCGATATGTCGAGCAAAACGATCACGCTTGAAGACGGACAAGTGCTGGCAATTTCACGTGCCCTAATTGGAACGGTCATCAATCCTAAATTCATTCAGCAGGCTGAGGATTTGGTCGAGATCAGTTCTCAGCTGACGGATCAGCAAAAACTTATCGCCGAGTTCTGGGAAGACGGAGGCAACACTTCCTTTCCACCCGGAACGTGGATGACGTTTGGCCAATTCGTCTCTGCACGAGACCGTCACACGCTTGATCAAGATGTCGCAATGTTTTTTGCGTTAGGCAATGCGGTGATGGATGCAGGAATTGCCACTTGGGAAGCGAAACGATTTTACGACTACGCCCGCCCCGTAAGGGCGATTCGCAGTTTGGGCCATCTTGGTCTGATTGGTGACTTTGACGTTGATCGACAAGTATGGGTGATCGATGCCTGGAACCCTGGAGAGGGAACGCAGCGTCAGCCGGCCACCGATTTTCTAACCTATCAATCGCCTGGATCCGATCCCTCGCCGCCATTTGCAGAATACACGTCAGGCCATAGCAGCTTCAGCGCCGCGGGGGCGACGATTTTGGAATTGTTTACCGGAAGCGAAACATTCGGGGCCACAATCTCTTTGCCGGCAGGAAGCTCACGATTCGAACCCGAAGTGGTGCCCGATGAAGCCACGACTTTGTCGTGGCAGACATTCCGCCAAGCGGCCAATGAAGCTGGTGTTTCGCGAATCTATGGCGGCATCCATTTTGCCGACGGTGATCTTCAGGGGCGTCAGCTTGGTGATCGTGTCGGTCGCGTCGTCTGGGATCGTGTGCAAGCGTTACTGCACGGCGGAGCAGAGTAAGGCGAGCGTAGTCGATAGGCGACAACGGTGGTCGCGGAGATGTTTCTTTGGTGAGAGGCTGATGTTCCAGTGTTTGCCTTTGGGCACCAGCCATCAAGCTTTGTAGGATCACGACGGTATTGAAATCGGTGTCCTTCAGCTCACTCCACAGCCCCTGAGATTTCACAAGTTTGAGCGTCTCCGTCAAACTCTGAACCGTGTTTCGCGTGGAGGTCTACAAACGCTAAATTGGTGAGACGCCAATTGTTGATCTCGTAGTCACTTGGCACGATAAAATCGTATCGGTCGCCTATGGCCCAATGCCATTTACTTTGTCGCTGGACGGATGGTTTTCGTAGCGGAGTGGCGCGAGACGCCCGGTAGATTTTCAAACGTTTTACTCGCCGCAACCGGACGGCTCGCGACGTGCCGCTACCCACAGTTGATGACATTGGTATTGCGTCCCCCGCGGCGATGTGATGGGGCATCGCCGATCGGAATATCGCTCCAGTTGAGACTTGCTGCTTGGATTTCTGGTCGCTGACGACTTAAGTAAAAATCGTCATAATCAGCAAACTTTAGCCGGTGCTGACGGCCAGTTACGGATCAACCGATGAACGATATCATCCCCGGATTGCAAGCGACCATAATCGACCACTCCTCTCACTCAACCTGCGCTCATGTCGCTCGCCATCCATCACGCCGTGGTCGCTGTCGCCAGCATCATCGCGGTAGCGGGAAACTTTTCAGCAAGCGCGAATCAGCCGAGCATCACCTGCGACGTGAAAACGCTTTGCAACGAAGAATCGCGATGTGACCTGAACGCGTTAGGTGATGTGGATCGCTGGGAAGAGTCGGTCTGTGCCCAGGAAACTCTTCTGGGAAATTGCTGTGGGGTTCGTCCTTGCTTGCAGGATGCTGGCATCACTCCGTTTTTCTATTACGATTCGATCGCGGCCGCGAATGTAGGCGGCGGGATCGCTGCCGACCGCGACTTTGCCGGGCAAGTTTATGCCGGAGCCGATCTTGATCTGGAAACGATCCTTGGCTGCGAGGGGATGACGCTGAAAGTTTCGATGGTCGAGCGACACGGCGACAGCATCAGCAGATCGGTCGGCGGTATCTATGATCCGATGTGTATCTTCGGCGGCCAAGTGGCTTACCTTTATCAGCTTTGGTTGGAGAAAAAGATTAGCGGCCACTGGGCGGTTAAATTTGGCCGCGTGTCCGCCGACACCGATTTCGCCAACGATGGTTTGTATCGGTTTTCACTAAGCACCGCGATCAATGGGCCCATTCGCGCCACGCTTTTGGAAAACACAATCACATCGTTTCCCTATCCGGTTTGGGGCGGCCGCGTCAAATATACTCCTAGCGACAAACATCAATTCCAAGTCGGCATCTATCAAATCGGCGACAGCATGTGGGATTTCACCAAGCATGGGCTCGACTTCAGCATCCGCAGTGACGACGGGGTTTCAGTCCTGTTGCAACACGATTGGAGGTCAACGGTTTGCGGACGACCGACTCATGTGGGTGTGGGAGCGATCAATTCCTTTTTTGAATTTGATAATTACGACGGCGTGGGCACGACGGACTACGTGCTGCGGGTCTACACTCAATTCGACGTCGAAGTCCTTCCGGATCTGACCTTCTTTGGCTTCGCAGCCAATTCCGAGCAAGATCAAGTCGCTTTGACGCCGCTGCAAATCAGCCTCGGTATCAAGGGCAAAGGCATGCTGCCCGGTCGCGCAAACGACCACACGATGTTGCTTGCCACCTACGGCGAACTCAGCGACGACTACGGAGATTCGATCGGCGAAGAAGTCGACCATGAAATCGTCTACGAGCTGGGACATCGGTTTCAGGTGACGCCTGCCACTTACATCCAGCCGTCAATCCAATACATCGTTGACCCAGGCGGCACCGGCAAAATCCCGAACAGCACCGTACTGGGGGCCTGGATCGGGGCTTCGTTCTGAAACAATCAAAGCGTGGCTGGAGTGAACGGTCTTTAGCGGTGCGGATCGCTTTCGCTTTGAACCCTTCCCAGGTTGCCTCGCCATTCGCGTCTGTTCGACCTGTTCCAGGGGGCGATTGCGTGACCGTACTTCAGCAACGTGAGTACAATGGTTGATTGAGGGAGTCAGCCAGGGGACTTCATCGAATGAATTTTTCATCGCGGTTGCGGTTTGGGAACCGGTCGGAAATAACTTTGTCATTACAATAGGTTTTCCGAATGAGAGAAATTCTCCGGTGACGTTAGGGCCGCTCCGCCAGAGCTTTACTGGAATGGGCGTAGGTCGGCCAGCTTTGGAGGGAGTTCGTTTGGCTGCGGAGCGTTTAACGAGAGCGTCGATGATGTGCGAGCTATGCGAGGTGGACTATGCGTACAACGAACATCATCTGATCCCGCGACACTGCCATCGCAAAACGTGGTGGAAACGGCGATTTACGAAAGAGCAGATGCAGCAAACGATTTCGGTTTGCAAGATGTGTCATCGTTCGATCCACAACCTGATTCCCGACGAAAAGGTGATCGGACGGCACTACCACTCGATCGAGACACTCAAATCGCACCCTGCCATTGCAAACTACTTGGCTTGGAAACGACGACGGCTTCGCGAGTGACGCCTGAGTACCTAATGTTGGTATCGGCAATCCAATTCTTGGTTGCCTGACTTCGCCGGTCGTTCTCGATTCGTTTTGCCCGCCGGACGAAAAATCTGGTGGGCGTGCCACTTGAGTCCTAGTGTGATTCTCACTCGTGCGACCGATGCGTCGTAGGCGAATCGAATTGCCCTCCAAAAAAAAATTTCACTGGACAGGGAAAAGCGGATATCGAAGCACGGTCCAGCTTTGCTATTTTCCTGCCGCCTCCATGTTTCTGCCCGCTGCTTCGGCGGCGCTGGTTGGAGGCGGCGGAATCTAGAGTCGACGGAGCCGCGACGTTGT
>NZ_JBFHFD010000016.1:0-36017 GCF_041583735.1 Novipirellula sp. | reverse complement strand
TCATTTGCGAGCTCGACTTGGTGTCCAGCGAATGGGCATGGGCTGCAGACATCGTTCTTTCAGTCAGCTTTTGAGGACTTGGTTTTCCAAATACTACAAACATGATCTACTTAGTCAAGTATGATTGTCGGCGTTTGTGAGTTCAGAATTGAACGATTCTGCGGATTCGTGGTGGCCCACCGCATCCGCAGGGGAGGTCGAGGCTTCGCTAACCGGAGGAACCTTCACAAATTGCCCCGTCTCAACACGCTTTCCTGCGTGTAGAATGGGGCATCGGCCCTATGTCGCCGGATGACTCTGGATGCCCCCGATATCGGCGTGGTGGTTCTTGCCAGCGTCGGAGACGTCGGGCGACATTAAAAAAACTCTTCTGACACCCGAATTCCCATGCATGCACTCATTCGGCGAACAAAGCGAGATTCGAGCTCTCAGGGCTCCCTGCCGCGTCTGAGCCTTGCCGCAGCGACACTCGCTGCACTGAGCCTGGTGACGGAACCCGCGTCGCTTTGCGGCGACACGGTCGAAATTTCTGGCGGGGGGCACGTTAGCGGCAAAGTCCGGCGGCTGGATGACAAGAAAATGGACATCGTCGCGGTGGATGACGAGATCAGCGTCGCAATTCCTCAAAGCCGTGTTCGACGGGTGGTTTCGTCCGACAAACTGGAGGAATACCTGCGTAATGTGGCCATCGCGGGGGAAGATGCCAATTTACAATACGAGCTAGCGATTTGGTGTGCCACAAATATCAAAGACAACACCGACGCCTACAAACGATTTCACATGCAATTGGCGATTCGCTTTGATCCCGAGCATAGCAAGGCACGGGCGGCGTTGGATTATGTAAAAAACGAGGATGGGAAGTGGATTCGCTACAGCGATCTGCAGCGATCGCGAGGCATGATCTCGGTAGCGGGAAAGTGGATGTTGCCTGAGGCGGCCGCGATCGAAGAAATCCAGGACGCGACGAATGTCGACTCCAAAAAGTGGATCAAAGAGGTCGACCGGCTGATTCGCGTCGCGGTGCGTGGCGGCAGCAAGGGGGACGAAGCCATCGCGTCGCTCAAAGCGATCGACGATCCCTTGGCCGCTTCGGCGATCGCCAAGCAATTGCTGCAGAGCAACCACAACCAACGTCTGAAACGGCTGTGGGTCGAAATCCTCGGTCGTTTCCACAATTCGGTCTCGGTCGAAGCGTTGGTCCGGGTGGGAGTGCAGGAATCGGACCACGTGATCCGCGAGGCCGCCATGGAGGAACTCGAGCAATACGGTAGCGGTTCGGCGGTGGCGACCTACGTCAATATGCTGGGAAGCTCGGACAATGGCGATGTCTTGCGGGCCGCGCGAGCGCTCAGCTATTTCCCCAAACCCGAATTGGCCCAAACCTATATCAATGCTTTGGTCACCAAGCACACCGAGACGGGGCCCGCCGGCCCCGGGATGCAGGTTGGATCGAGCAGCGGCGGAGGCGGTGGGTTGGCCATGGGCGGCAAACCCAAGGTGGTGACCCGATATCTTGAGAATCCGCCGGTATTGACGCTGCTGAAAATGATCGAACCCAACGTCGATTTTGGCTATGACAAACTGGCTTGGCGAAAGTATTTTGCGGCAAAACTGGGGCGTAGCAGCGGGGATCTCCGACGCGACCCTTAACCCCGCGCTGCCCATCGCCGCCCCAACATGCAAAAAAAGGGAGGGGGACGTTTGGGGCCAATCACGCGTTCTCATCCCGGCGGGCGTCACTGCCGAGAGCTGAAAAAAGTTTCGCCAGGCTCCAAAATCAACGGATCTGGTTAAACTACAAGCTGAGCCGCATCCCCCCCTAAAAAACACTGAATCACTCTGTCTGCCATTTTGCAATGTTAGCCAATCGCCCCCTACCGCTGCGGAAACACAGATCGATGCGATTAGGGTCGATTGCGTCCACCGGTTTCACGCTGATCGAACTGCTGGTGGTGATTGCGATCATCGGGATCTTGGTGGCATTGTTGTTGCCTGCGGTCCAGGCGGCTCGCGAGGCGGCGAGGCGGATGCAATGTCAGAACAACTTGAAACAAATTGGCTTGGCATGCCACAACTATGAATCGGCGTACAGGTCGTTGCCGTGGGGCGCCAAAGGAGGTCACGGTTACAGTTGGACCACCGATATTCTGCCATTCGCCGAGCAGAATGCATTGTGGGAAATGGTGCCTCCGATGCGTAATGGCGCGGTGACGTTCGAGGATCGCAAACAACTGGCCACACTCGCTACGACGTTGGTACCGATGTACCGCTGCCCCACCGAACCCGGCCCGACGTTCTTGTTTGACAGCAACGGGTTGGCGATTGATGGCAGCGATGTGGCTCGAGCGATGAATAGCTATCTGGGAAATTCCGGATCCGACGTGCTGCGAGACAGCTATTCGAACTCGTCGCTGTTAGGAATGGAACGAGGCAACGGGGTGTTGCGAATCGGTCAATTCGAACGCCATCCTCTCGACCCGCCCAACGTTCCGGCCAAATTGCCTTGGCCGGGGCCGATCACGTTTGCCGCGATTTTAGATGGGCTGAGCAACACGGTGCTGTGCGCCGAAACGCGTTTTATTGACGAACCGAAGTGCGATATCTGTAGCCACTTTGCGGTCTATCATCCTGAGTTCGATCGCCGTAAAGGAAAAGCGAACGGATCGGATTTCTCCGAGGCATTGATGTCGCTGTACCATCGACTGAACCTCGACATCGCCCCCAAACAGGAACTCGAGATTTCCGCGGGCAGTTTTCATGTGGGCGGCGTCGTGACCCTGTTTTGCGACGGGTCAGTCAAATTTCTGACCGACAGCTTGGATGACAAAGTCCGCCACGCGATCGGCTCGCGAGCGGACAAAGAGGTCTTCGACAGCAGCAACTTGTAGCCTACCGGCGACGTTTAGTCGGCGAGTTTCTTGACTCGCAAGTTGCGGAAATAGACCACACTTTTGGGATCATGAGCTTGCAGGGCAAAGGTGCCCGCATCATTTAAACGACGCTCAAAATCACCCGAGAAGGATTCTTTGCCCTCGGGTTCGGTGTAATCCACGAGCGTCCGGCCATTGACCTTTAACTCGATGTGCCGCCCCTTGACGATGATCTCTTGCGTGTACCACTGATTGTCCTTCACACCGGGGTCGGCGACATCGTTGACCGAGTACAAACTGCTCGTCTTTTTGGGGTCGTGGTGGGACACGTTGACCTGACACTCGTACCCGTATTTGGGCCATCCCTTGGGTTGGTATTTGGTGTGGAAATAAATCCCAGCGTTGCTGCCGGGCGTGGTCATGACTTCGGCCTTGAAATGAAAGTTTTTAAACGGAGCTTGGTCTCCGACATAAAACAGATGACAACGCTCGCCTTTGCAAACAAGTTGGCCATCTTCGATCACCCAGGACTCGGGATTCTCTTCGGCCTTTTTCCATCCGTCAAACGACTCGCCGTCAAACAGAGAGACAAATCCAGCCTCGCTGTGCGGAGCCGATTCGTCCGCGACAGCCGAGTCGTTTGCGGTAGCGAGACTGACCAACATCAGACTCAGTGACATCGACGCGAACGGTTTCATCATCCAATTCATGGTGTGCTTTACTGTGATCGTGAGGAAGCTAAAAAAAAACGCTTGCCAACTCAAACGGTCGGCAAGCGAAAAAACTCTAACAGAACTCGCCATTAGGATCAGCGAGCAGGAGGGAGCGTGATTAGAGACCGGCGTCGGTCGCGGGAAGTTTGTTTTCCTTGATTTTCTCGCCAAACTTCTTGCCATCCTTGCTCTTGTGATCGGCAGCCTTCTTGAATCCTTCGAGGATCTTTTTCTTGGCTTCTTCAGGATTATCTTTGATGTACTCTTTGGGGAAATCTTCGGCTTTCAAGTACTCGTGAATCGCCTTGCCGTATTCGTTGCGGGCTTCTTCTTTCTTTTCACCCTTCACGTGGCAAACGTAGCAATTGGCTTTCTTACCCGTTTTCACGAAATCCGGATCGGCACCTTCACCGAGGTACTCGCTTTTCCACTGCTTTCCAAATTCGCTAATTGCCATGGCTGGCGTCATGAGCAAGCATAAAAAACCGAGACAGATTGCCAAACGTTTCATTCATTTTCTCCGCGAATTCGATATTTAAGGTAGGCTCTAGCTTGGAGCGAGGCAGGAAGTGCGACCGCTGATACAGCCACACAATGCACTATTAAGTCCTAGATCGGACCAAAAGTCAAATCAAACTCAATTTTCTTCGTCTAATTCGACTAAATCTGCAGGGGTCATGATCGTCAAGGACCGCTCGTCAAAGCCACTAATAACGGAGCCATATTGGCGAAAATCGCCCGGCATCAGACTGCTGGCGGGCTGCGTTTTTAAGTTTCCTGAGGCCCAATCCACCGCCCACCTTGGGGAACGCTCCTCCGCCCACTGCGGTGGCTCTGTTTTTAAATCGACCATTCGCACCACCTCTTGGTTTCCTTGCGAATCGACCAATCGCAACATCGGATCCGACAGATCGGGCTGGGTGTCGTAGGCGTTCGCTTCTCCACGCAGGATCAACAGCGAGGGATCGTTTTCAAGGGGATCGAGCCCCGAGACTTCGACGGCCGCAATATCTGGATTGACGATGAACACGCAGTTGCGGGCGTCACGGTCGACCGGCAATGGGTAGGGGCCGGTCGCGGTTAACCGCATTCGCACCAAGCCACGTGGGGCCATCGCGATGACTTGGTCCAACAACAACTGAATCGGACGCGCCGATGGCGGTGGTTGACGGACCGCACCTGCCGTATCAATCATCCGTCCAGTGACCGCCAGCAGACCGTTTTCCCAACGCATCTGCAGCTCCGCCGCTACATCCATGTGCAACATCGTCATCTCGCCACGAATACAGACGTTGTACATCTCAATCGACACCAGTGGCAAAGGTCCCGATGTCACCGTGCCGGAAACGGCATCGGACGAGGTGTCCGCATTTTCAAACCCCGTTGCCGAGGACTGCGATGAGTCAGCGAGCAAGGGGGTTCGGCCAATCGCTTGAAAACGGACCGCATCGGCATGCGTGGTCACGTCGATGGCATAGACATCGGGATGACGCACAGGATTTTTGATCGTCAAACTGCAATCGGTCAGACGAACAAGTCGATTGTCCTGCAGCGATAACAAACACCCCCCCCCCATCGACGATACAGGGACCGACCACACCAGATGTAAGTCTTCTAAGTCGATTCGATTGGATCCGATATCGAACAGTTCCACAGGGTGAATCGAAGGCAAATCGGACGAATCAAACACCACGATGCTGCCACCGACGCTTGAACTGATCACCAAACCATCGCGATCAATTTTGATAGGAGCACTGCGGATCATCGGTTCGGCAATTTCAATTCGATCGACGCCAAGTTCGCTCGACAACTTGATCGCTTGCGCTAACGAAGAGACGTACGCATAGTCTTCCGCGTCATACTCGTCCGAAACTAAACCCGAGATCGACAAACTAACGCGAATCGCTCGAGGATTGGCTGTGCTGGGCACCGAGATCCCTGCCGCAGCAGTCGACTTGGTTGAATTGGCTGTTGAGTTTGAAAGCGGACGTTCGGCAGCGGGACGCTCGCTGGCAGGACGATCCACCGCCGCAACCGTTGTCGTCGGATCGAGCGTTTCCTTCATGGTCGTGCTCGATGCCGCAGGTCCGCCAAGTTCTTCGGGGACCGGTAAATCACGCATGCGAGGCGGATCCGAGGGTGAACGCTCTGATGCAACCGCCGCAGCACTTGGGTCGCGACTGGAACCACTTGGTGCTATCGTGGCTGCACCTTTTGACGATGGTGGCACGCTGTCGGCACTCCCATTAACGGCGGCTCGCGGCCGACCGTTTGCAGTTTCTGGACTTAACGCCCCGTTTTCAGTCGAGACATCGGGCAAACGTTGCACCGACAAATTGACCACGCTATTACGCTGCGGCACCACGATCGCAAAATCGTCTCGCGCAAGATCCGATGCCACGTACAACCATGCCGCGGTAATCATCAACAAGGCAAACGCCACCAACCACGGTGCATGTTGCTCGATCAATTGAACCAACGGACCGCTGTTGTTGACCGTGACCGGTCCCAAGGTTTGCACGCGTTCATAGCCTTCGCGGCGAGCCACTTCTTGCAGATCGGCAATCAAATCCATCGCGGTCTGATAGCGATCTTCAGGCCGTTTAGCCAACATTTTTTGTAAGACTGCCGCCAAATCACCACTGACCTCGCTTCGCAACTGACGCACGTCCGGCGGCGGCGTTTTGCCATGATTGATCAACTTTTGCAGCATCGTGCCGCCGGGGTAGGGCGGTTGCCCCGTCAGCATGAAATACAGCGTGCAACCCAGCGAATAAATATCGCTTCGCAAGTCCGCATCTCGCGGGTCGTTGGCTTGTTCGGGCGAAATGTAGTCGAATGTCCCCAGCGTCACCCCGCTGGCGGTCATGTCTTCGCTCAATTCAAAGTTGTCAGAGCGTGCCAGCCCCATATCGACAAGCTTGATCGTTTGCCCATCGCCGATCAACACATTCGATGGTTTGATGTCACGATGCACGATCCCGCGATCCGAGGCATGCTGGATCGCATCAGCAAGTTGACAGGTATAAAAGACCGCTTGGTCAGCCGACATCACGCCTTCACGATGAACCAAGTCGCGAATATTCGTTCCTTGGATGTACTCGAAAACAATGTAGTGCCAATCATCGTACGTGCCGACATCGAACACTTTGGCGATTCGCGGATGATCCAACTTTGCCGCGCTTTGCGCCTCGTTGCGAAAGCGACGCTTTAGATCGGGATCATCGCCTACGAACGGAATCACCTTGATCGCAACGGTCCGGTCCAATTGCTCGTCGTGGGCGCGGAACACCGCCCCCATCCCGCCACCGCCGATAAAATCTTCCAACAGAAAATGGTTCAACCGCTTGCCAAGCAAGACGTTGGCGACCGAGGCAGGCGTGCGATCAAGCTTGTTCCAGGCCGATTCATCGGCGTGAGCGCGAGAGGATCCGCGAATGACCGTTCTCGCTTCGGCAATTTCCTGAATCTCCGCAGACTTGATCAAACTCGATTCGGGCGGAGCATCCCCGGCACTCAAATCGTCGTCCTTGCCACGACGAATGGTCGATGCATCCGTTCGAATTGATTCGTCAGCCATAAAAAGATCACCAACGCGGATGCGTCCAAAGGCATCAAACAACGATTGATGCAACGCATCAATGACAGAGAAAAGGTGTCTGCGATCGAGCGGTCTCCAACAGCTCGACTCGATGACTTGTGCGTGTTTTTGTCTGTTTTCGCAACGCTTCCTAGTCTAGTCAGGGCGGCCAAGTCGGTCAACGAAACGTTGCTTCTTCGCCAAGCAATTCCTCGATCAGGTGGCAGTACGAGTCGTAACGCCGAGCATCGATGCGAGAATCGGCCACCGCGTCTTTGACCGCGCACCCATCTTCGCTTAGATGCAAGCAATTTGGATAGCGACAGCCGCTCACGTAGGGCCTCAGATCGGGCATTAACGCCGAAACCTCGCTCGATCCGATGTCCCACAGCTGAAATTGACGAATTCCAGGGGTATCAAACACAGCACCACCCCCTTCCAAGGGGATCAGCGTTGTGGCCGTCGTGGTGTGGCGTCCCTTTTCGTTATCCTGGCTGACGGCCGACACCGCCAATCCGAGTCCGGGCTCAATCGCGTTGAGCAGACTGCTTTTTCCGACCCCGCTTTGGCCTGCGAGCGCCGTCTGTTTGCCTGCCAACAAGGCCCTCAAATAGCCGACATTGGTGCCATCTTCGGCCGATGTGACGAGCACGCGATAGCCCATCGATGAAAACACCCCGACCATCGGTTGCAAGGGCACCGGATCAATCAAATCCAATTTGTTGATCACGATCACGGGCTCGACCCCACAATGTTCGGCGGTCAACAAAAACCGATCGATCAGTGCCGGTTTCAATCCCGGTTGTGCCGCGCTGGTGATGATCAGCAGATAATCGACGTTGGCTGCGATCACATGTTGTCGCCCCCGGCTGGTTCGGCTAATCACGCCGCTACGGGGATCGATGCTTTCGATCATGCCATCGGAAGGAGATTCGGCGCGAAAAAAGACGCGGTCGCCCGCGACGATCACTCCGCGTTGTTCGATACTGAGCGATTTCAGCACCTGGCGGATCGCGCATTCATAGAACACCCCGTCTTCGCCAAGCACTTTGCTGCGCAACCCATGAACGCTGATCACACGTCCTTTGATCAGCGATTGATCCGGCGACGAGGTCACGCCGTCCTCGTCCTGCTCGATCGTCGGATTGTTGACAGTCCGCTTTCGCGTCAGCTCGCCTTTGCCGCTGACGCGTTCTCCATGCACCACATCGGCAAGCTTTTCCACATCGCCTTGCTGGAAGGTTCGCGTCACGTCGCCTTGGCGAACGCGACCCTGATACTTCTTACGAAAGTCAGTGCGTTGTTTTCCGCGTTTCTTTTTGGCCATTAAGACGCCATCCGCTAACTCTCTTGCGGTGACGAATTGGAATGACCTCCGACGGCCGAACCAGGGCTATGGTCGGCACCGCTTTCCGGAGCAAGCGTTTGCTCGACCGGTGGCGGATCACCTTTCTTACGATTGCGCACTTGAATCGAGATCCCGATCAGATCGGTCAATTCGGCTTCGCCAAGCTCTTCGTGCTCCAGCAGCGAACGCGTGATCGTCTCGAGTTCACCGCGATGTTCACGTAGCAACTGCTCGGCTTTCTGGTCGGCTTCCAACAGAATCCGTGCGACTTCTTCATCGATCAATTCTTGCGTATGCTCGCTGAATTGACGTGATTGGTGAATTTCACGCCCCAAGAACGGATCTTCGTCGCTGGTCTTATAGCTGACCGGTCCCACCTTGGGACTCATGCCCCAGTGGGTGACCATTCGCCGCGCGATACTGGTGGCGCGTTCGAGATCATTTTCGGCCCCGACACAGGTTTCGTTGTAAACGATTTTTTCGGCCGCACGGCCTCCCAACAACACGATCAATTGATGCTCGAGCTCTCGCTTGCTGATGCTCAAACGATCTTCGCTAGGGACGTACTGCGTCACGCCCAGGGCGCGACCACGTGGAATGATCGTGACCTTGTGGACCACGTGGGCTCCATCGAGATGCCATGCGGTCAACGTGTGTCCGGCCTCGTGATAGGCGGTCTTTTCCTTCTCGCTCTCTTGCAAGACCTCTTCACGTTTGGCCCCCATCAGGATCTTGTCGCGAGCAAAATCAAAATCACTCATTTCGACAAGTTTTTTGTCTTGCCGAGCTGCCCACAACGCCGCTTCATTGACCATGTTCCGAATGTCAGCACCGGTCAAACCAACCGTTCCTGCGGCGAGTCGCTTGAGGTCAACATCGTCACCAAGCGGTACATCGCGAACGTGGACCTTGAAAATCTCTTCGCGTCCCTTCATCGTCGGACGCCCCACGGTGACGTGACGGTCAAAACGTCCCGGACGCAGCAGGGCCGGGTCGAGAACGTCGGGACGGTTGGTGGCGGCGATCACAATCACCGTCTGGCTTTGCGTAAAGCCGTCCATTTCGCCGAGAATCTGGTTCAGCGTCTGCTCGCGTTCATCGTGACCTCCGCCCACGCCGGCGCCACGTTGTCGTCCGACCGCATCGATTTCGTCGATAAAAATGATCGATGGACTGTTTTCTTTGGCGGTGCGGAACAGATCGCGAACGCGACTGGCTCCGACGCCCACGAACATTTGAATGAATTCGCTACCGTTGACCGAAAAGAACGGCACTCCCGCTTCGCCTGCCACGGCGCGAGCCAACAAGGTTTTACCGGTACCGGGAGGTCCGTTTAACAACACTCCCTTGGGGACAAACCCGCCGAGTCGCTGAAACTTTTCAGGCGTTTTGAGATATTCGACGATCTCCTGCAGATCCGCCTTGACCCCTTCAAGTCCGGCCACCTCGTTAAAGGTGATCATTTTGTCGGATGCTTCGAACAACTTTGCAGGACTCTTACTGAATCCTGACAAAAACCCGCCTCCCATCATGTCGCTTCGCGTGCGGCGGAGCATCATGAACAGAAAGAAAACGATTCCCAATGGCAAAATGATAAACGCGATGATGCTGATGATCTGTTGCGAATTATCAGGGGGGAGAACGCGAAAATCGACATCGGCCGCCTCCAATCGCTCCTGCAATCGAACCGTCGCCCCCGCATCGTTGGATTGACGGAAAACAAACTCTTTGGCCAACCGGACCGGTTTGCCCTCGTCATCGACCTGCGGCTTTAGCTTGCCATCCTCGATCACCGGAGGGGCTTCGGGGCGAACCTTGAACGTTCCATAGACTCGCTGATCCCCGATCTGGACCGCTTCGACGTTGTTTTTAGCGAGTTCATCAAGGAAGAAGCTGGTGGACACCTCGGCAATGTTCGCGCCACGATTCATGAACAGCATGGCGATCAATCCTGCGACCACCAACGCGATCAGAAACGTGTTGTTGCCACGTTTGTTCGCGCCGCTGCCACCCTTTTCCGAATCTTTCTCGTCGGACCTTTTATCCATCGGTTTCCTTTGTCAGCCTTCACCCGGAGGTTTATTCTCTTGCTCACTCGTTATCCCGCGTTGGCTTGGCGATCACGCCAACCCCCGTCCTAACGAGCGTTTTTTGTTGTTAAAATTGTCATACCTGCAGCCCCATTCGCCCAGCCCCAATCGCCTGGGGTGCACGTTGCATGCCGATTGTTTCAGCCCGACACACTCTTTTACTGTAAATGCTTGCTCAAGAAGCCAATTGGGCAATCGCTTCTTACCCCAAGGTTCGTCGCATCGCAGGTAGTCCGGCCCGATTGTATCGACTGTAACGCTGGATGACTAACCGACCAAATTTGCAAAGCTCGCCCCTCAGTGCAGTTTCCCGCGGACGTCAAGGCTGCCAACAAACCGCGCGTCACGCTGCGAGGATCGCTCAAACCGTTGTCGCGGGGGGGGCCGAAGCGTCTGCGGACGAGGTTTTGCTCGGGCCGTCTTGCTTGCGGCCGCCTAAGACTTCACCGCACGCGCCGCCTCCAGCCAACCGGAGTCAATGGGATGCCCCACCGCGGCTGCGATTTCCAACTGGCGAGCCAGTGTTGCTGCGGGACAACGGCGAATCAGCGCCACCTGAGACACGGTGTACCCGTCGCGGAACAGCCGCCAAGTCCAATAAGCGTCCGCGGCTTCGTCCGCAGCGGGGGTCGACATAGCCGGATCGGTGCCGAGCGGTCCGGCCGAATCGAGCTCCAAAATCTCAGGGGGGCGGTGCTGCGGAGTCTCCCCGTGCCCCAGTTCCACGTTTTCGGATTCAAAAAGTTCGGTTTGAAAACACGAAGCGTCGAAATCGACGTTTTTATCTTGATTGCTCGCTTCCTTGGGGGCAACGTCCTTGTCCTTATCCTTGGGGGCAACGTTCTTGCTGCCATCCTTGTCGTGCAGGATCGGGTCATCCTCATGATTTCGCTGCCGATTCGCGGCATCGTCGCCGTCCGCCGCCTCCTGCTCGATCCATTGTGATGCCCGCGTGATAGCCGGTGTGCTGGCTGGCGACGGATCGGGGGTGGTCTGCGTGGCACAGGCATGCTCTGCGACCACCGACTCGATCAACTGGATGATGTCGTAACCAAATTGTTCGATCGTCGCGGGCCCCACTCCGGAAATCTTCTCGAGCTCGCTGGTCGATTCAGGAATCGAATCGAGGATGCGGTCAATCGTCGCGTTGCTCAGAATGCGATAAGCCGGAATCGCGAGCGCGGCGGAGGATTTTTGACGCCATCGTTTCAACCGATCCTTCAATTCGGACTTCAATTCGTCCGATGCCGATGGCGGTGCCGCATCTTCGGACGCTTCGGGATCGTCCAGAGTGGGGCTCGATTTTTCATGAACATCGGCGGCTTCGAGATTTTTCGCTGCTGCCGACAACCGTTTGACCAGCGGAAACTTGATCCCCAGCGTGTCATTGATCGGTTCTTTGGCGTGCATCACCAAACTGCCATAGTCGCTCAGATCGACGGTGGGACGGCGGTCATCGACTTCGCGTTGAACGAGCAGTCCGCGTTCGATCAACGCATCCATCACCGCCACCACTTCGGACTGTCTTAACGGCGACAACAAACCATACGTACTGAGCCGGTGCAGTTTCCACTGTTGCAACTTCTTGTTCTTCGAACCGCACAACATCTGGGCCACTAGATTTTTGCCAAACCGCGCATGCATGCGGAACACGCCACTGAGCACAACACGCACGCCTCGCACAAATCCATCGCGATCGACGCCAGCAAATGCTTTGGCAACCTCCGCCGGATCCACCGCCGCGTTGGCCCGCCGTCCCTCGGGATTACAGCGGTCACAATTGCCACAATTCTTGCTTTCGGGATCGCCAAAGTAATCCAAGATCACACGTTGGCGACAACCATTACTACGCGCAAATCCGATCACAGCATCCAGCTTTGCGTGCTCGGCTTGACGACGTCGTTCGAGTTCTTCGAAGTCGATCTCGAGCGAATCAAAGGGGATGTCGCGTTCAACGAGATGAACGGCACGTCCGCGGAATGGCGGCACGTAATCAAACCCTTTCAAACGCCGTAGCTCGCGGAGCGTACGGGCGAGTTGGTCACGATCGACGTTGGCGAGTTCAGTCAATCGTTTGACGGTCACATAGACATCTTCGCCGCGTTGTTTGCCAATCACTTTTTCGACGGCCATCATCACGCGGCGGCGAATTTTGGCCTCTCGCGGCAGAAAATCCAGCATCGTCGGCGCGTTACTATCGATGCGAACGATCGCATTATTTGCCGAACTATCCAACCGCTTCAGCACTCCCGCCTTGGCCAACAAGGTTTGCGAGGTGCCAATCGCTTCGCTGCCGTCTTTGACGTCAATCGCCGCACGAACTTGCTCAAGCGTTAACTCGATCGGGTCCTCTTCGCGAGACAGCAAAAATTCGTAAACCTTCGATACGGTTTCACGCGAAGGGTAGCGGTTTTCAATAAAGAATTCTTGGATATAGCGATCGTTGTAGGAAAACAACATCAAACAATCGCTGTCTTTTGCATCCCGCCCGGCACGCCCCGCCTCTTGGTAATACGCTTCCAATGTGCCCGGCATGTTGTAATGGATCACGTAGCGGATGTCGGATTTATCGATCCCCATGCCAAACGCATTGGTCGCCACGATCGCGGAAAGTTTTCCCGACATAAAGTCGTCTTGAATGCGTTGCCGCTGCATCGGTTCCAAACCCGCATGATAGGCTCCGATGGGACGTCGTGTTTTCTCTGGCAACCAACTCGCAATTTCCTCGCAACGTTTTCGTGTCGCGGCGTAGATGATCCCCGTACCTTCACATTGATTGACGTATTTGACAAGTTGCTCGTCCTTCTCGCGGTCTCCCTTGGAATGCTGCACGCTGAATCGCAGGTTGGTGCGGGCAAAACCGGTGACAAACGTTTTCGGTTCGCGTAGCCGCAACAAATCGATGATGTCTTGCCGTACCGCCGGAGTCGCGGTCGCGGTCAATGCAATCGTTTGCACATTCGCCAAATAACGATCTCGAAATCGTCCCAATCGCGAGTAGTCCGGACGAAAATCGTGCCCCCACTCGCTGACACAGTGGGCTTCATCGACCGCCAACAATGTCACCTCAGCGGTCGCGACCGCTTCGAGAAAACGGGTATTGCGAAGTCGCTCCGGCGCCACATACACCAAGTCCAACTCGCCTCGCGACATCTGCTGCATCACATCAACCTGCTCGGACATGCTGAGCGTGCTGTTGAGCAGTTTGGCATTGATGTTCAACGACTTCAGCGTATCCACCTGGTCCTTCATCAACGCGATCAGCGGGGACACAACAATCGTCGTTCCGGGGCGGCCTAGACTTGGCAATTGATAACACAGACTTTTACCACCCCCGGTGGGCATCACGCACATCACGTCGTGCCCCTGGGCGACCGCGTCAACGACATCGCGTTGACCAGGACGAAATTGGGTTAAACCAAACCGAGCGAGCAACACGGTCGGATCGACGTTTTTGCCCGACACGTGGTTACCGGACGAAACGGATCGTGAGATTGCGGGTCCGGGCATGGCACTCAAGAAAAGAACGGGGGATACTCATCGTCGGCTTGATTATAGGGTAGCATCGGCACTTCATCGAGAACGCCCAAAGCCGTTTGCACACGTTCCGCCTTTTTAACATCAGGCACCCTTTTTACCTGCCAGGATTGTCAAAATGGATAGCGAATCCTCCTATGTTTGCGATTCTTGCGGCGAAGAAATTGTCATTCCGTTGGACCCTTCGTCCGGAACCCGACAAGAATACGTCGAAGATTGCCCGGTCTGTTGCAACCCCAACGTGATTCACGTCGATTGGCTCGAGGATGAAGCCCGCGTCTGGGCCGAACCCGAACAGGATCATTTTTAGGACTTTTTTCAATGCGATTGTCGACCTCGTTTCTTCCTTCTACCAATCCGATCGACGAAACGACCGATATCGCTGTCGTGATCGATATCTTGCGTGCTACGACCGTGATGACCGTCGCGATCGCCAATGGTGCGAAAGAGATTATGACGACCTGCGATGTGCAAACCGCACGCGAAATGGCAGACGCGATCACCCCGAGGCCGCTGCTGTGCGGAGAACGCAGCTGTGTGCCCATCGAAGGCTTTGACTGCGGAAATTCGCCCGCCGAATACTCGCCCGCCCGCGTCGCCGGCCGCCATCTCGTCGTCACCACCACCAACGGCACCAAGGCGATTGGAGCCGCTTCGCTAGCAAAACAGGTTTTGCTGGGCAGCTTTTTAAATCGACAGGCTGTGGCGGAATCCTTGGATCCCAATACAAGCGTTGCTTTGGTCTGTGCCGGTACCGATGGTTTCGTGACGCTCGAGGACGTTCTGTTCGCCGGAGCGATCGTCAGCCATTTTCAATCGCAATTCGACCAACACCAGCTTCCCACGCTGGAACTGAATGACGAATCGCAAATCGCCAGCGAAATGTGGCTATCCTGGTTTGCCCCTGCCATGGGGGAACCCTCTCGGACACATGCTGCCGCGTTGGCCGCAAGGTTGTCACAATCACGAGGGGGCAAAAATTTGGTCCGAGCGGGCTATGAAGCCGATTTGCTGCGATGCGCTGAAATGGATTCGGTTTCCGTGGTGCCTCGCCGAATCGCGATTCGAGCGGGTGCGAGCATTTTCGGTCGCTAACCAAAGGGGACGCAGGTCAAAGAGGTTGCGAAGCCAAGCCGACGCGATTCGCGTTTGCGAGTGCGGGGGAGGACAACTTGACCGCCCAGGCGGTTTTCTGCTAATTCCCAACGAGTCAAAGGGACCTTCTCGAGCAGACCCTTTCCAACGATCCGGTGAGAAACGACAACGCGTCCCCCACGCATCCCAACCCAGCAAACGGTCCTGAGTCAAAGGTGGCTGAAAAAAAAGCAGTTCCAACCGACGCGAACCAATCGACGGTGAGTCGTGACAAGATCACCACTTCGCTGATGGTGCTTGCTGCCGCGATCGCCGTTTTGGGGTTTGGCACCGTTTTCTCGGTCTGGTTCGGCAACGGTCCACCCGATGCGATTGAAACGTTAAAAATCGCCTCACGGGAATACATTGCTGGCAATGCCATCATTGCTGGCCGACTTGCTCAATCGGTGGATCTCGGGGAAGACTTGCCCGAGGACGACTCAAGCGGAAAAGCGGCCAACGGCGATAACGAAAACGAAGATCCGCTTGCCGAGTGGCGAAAACTGCGTCAATTCTTGATCAGTGCGGGCGAGGTGGTACGGGCTCGCGGGACCGACGAGATTCGTGAGCGCCGCGAAATCTTGATCGCCGCGATCCCCGATTTTAAAGCGGCCGTAGAAAAAGGCTTGCCGGTGGGCCGCGAGGTCGACGGCAAACGACTACTTGCCGAAGCCTATTTCTCGTTGGGCGAATTCGACCGTGCAGCGACCCTATTCGAAGAACTGATCACTTTGGACCCGACGCTGCGGCGGGAACTCTTGCCGCTTTTGGCTGAAACGCTGCTTCGCACCCGCGAGCCCAAACCCGAGATCGCACTCAACACGATCGAAGCCATCCTGGTCGACAAAACGCTCCGCCCGGAGCAGCGTTTCGAAGCCAACTTGATCCAGATCGATGCCTTGACGCGATTGGGACGGTACGTCGAGGCCGAGGCGGCGATCGAGCGAGGAAGACAAGCGATCGCCGCAGCCGATGTCACCAAACAAGCCTCGTATATCGGCTTCCAACATCGCTTCAAATTGGCACAAGGCGTGGTGCAAATCCGCAAGGCGATCGGGCGTTTCGGTAAACAACCCGTCAACCCAGCGGATAGCCGTGAAGAAGTCATCGCCGCTTTGGCTCCGACCATGATGGCGCTCTTGGATCTGCAGCGTGAAGCTTCGCCACGGATCGCATCCGAGGCGAGGATCTGGGCGGGACGAGCCTATCAATGCCAAGGCATGCCAAATCAAGCTCTATCGCAGTGGAGTGCCACCCGCCAACAGCGACCGTTTGGCGGCGCTGCGATCATCAGCGGGCTCGAAGAGATCGAACAGCTCGCGGCGCTTGGACTTGGTGTCGAACTCGTCCAAACGATTCGTTACATGATGCGTGAGATGGGTGATCTACGAGGTTTTGACCCAACAATGGTTTCGCTGGTCGAATTTCGTCGCCGATTGATCGCCGCCCTTGAAAAATTGCGTGATCAATCCGCTTACCAAGAAACGATTGACGTGGCCCGCAGTTTGCCGCCGATTTTTACACGTTCGGCAGCATTGATGCAGGAAGGGATTGCCTTTCGCGAGTGGGCTGCCAGCACGTTGCGTGCAGGGACCCAGCTGAACGGTGAGGTTTCGTCGGCGGCCGCCTCACTTGCGCGCCGACGCTTTCGCCAAGCCGGCGATGCGTTTACCCAGGCTGCCGAGCTTGATTTCGACACAACCCGTTACATCAAAACCCAGTGGGCAGCAATCGATTCGTATCAACAAGGCCGTCATTTTGAACGGAGCATTCGTTTGCTGCGATCCTACCTTCGCTACGAGGAACGACAACGCCAACCCCGTGGATTGATCGCGATGGGACGTGCGTTGTTGGCCGAGAGCGAACCTGTTGGTGCGATCGAATCGCTGGAAACGGTGATTATTGAATATCCACGCGACCCGCTTCGCTACGATGCACGACTGCTGATGGCGCTGGCGTATTCGGAAACCGGCGATATTGAAAAAGCACGTGCCTATCTGATCGACAATCTGCAAGACGGTGAATTGACACCACAAAGTCCCGCGTGGCGTGATTCGCTGTTCACCCTGGCCGAAATTCTTTATCAAAAAAGTTACAAGAATCACCTTCTCGCAGAACACGCCGATCCACCCGAGCGAGCGAAATTGCTGCAAGAAAACCAACCGATTCTCGACGCCGCAATTCGCCGATTGGATGAAGCCGTGTTGCGTTATCAGCCCGCACCGCGTGCCGACACCGCCGCCTATCTGGCAGCACGTTCACATATTCTGGCGGCACAATGGCCACGACTCGAAGCCCAATCGACCGATATTCTCGATGCGGCTCGTCGCGCCATGCGAACCAAGGTCGAAACCGAATTGAATGCAGCCTTGGCCGGGTTTCGAGATTTGAAAGAGCGGATTTTGCGCCGCGAAGAAGAACAGAAATTGACCAACGATGCTCAATCCCTGCTGCGAAATTGCATGATGGCCGAAGCCGATACACTCAAGGAAATGGGGCAGCTCGAAGAAGCCGCTACCGCGTACCGCACCGTTTCGCTGCGGTACATGAACCAACCGCCTGCTCTGGAGGCGATTCTTGGCCAAGCACGCTGCGTCCGCGAACTTGGACGTCGACGCGAAGCCGACCTGCTGATCCGGCAAGCCAGCGTGGTGCTGAAACAGATTCCCCCAAAATTGGACGGCGAGTTTAAACGAACCACCCGCTACGACCGCACGGGTTGGGAAAAGATGATCGCTTGGATGACCGCAGGTATGCGTGATCCCGGCGGTGGCGTGTAGAGTCTCACCTGTGGAACGACCCGATATCCGTCCTTCTCGAATTTGATCCAGTCCCCCCCATCCATTGATCCCGAGCGTCGATACGATGAACAGTGATGAACTTACCAGCCTGGTCCAACAACGTCACGCCGCAGCGCTCGCTTTGGTCGAACTTGGGCACGCCCAATTAGCGGCGGTGCAAGCCGGCCGCATGAACGAACTGATGCAACTGCTATCCCAGAAACAACAACCGCTGAGCACCCTCAGTGAACTTTCGAAACGACTGCATGCCGCCATCGGGGACGATCCTGAAACGCGGCAATGGGCCTCCGGGGAAATGCGGAGCGAATGCCAAGCGCAGCATGAAGCAACCGAAACAATGCTGTTAGATCTGATGAAAATCGAAAGTGATTGCGAGCAACAGTTGACGAAAAACCGCGGCGCGATCGAGGAACAAATCCGCCGCAGTGACGGTGCCAAACAAGCCAATCGAAGCTATGCACAATCGACTCAAGCGGCGGCGACCTGCGGCGGCTCTCTTGATTTGTCGAGCCAGTAACGAGCGACGCTTGGGCCAACACGATGCAGCATTTCGAGTCGGCAAATGATGGCATTTGCGTCGTGTCGTTTTGCTCGCCCGAGTGTGGATGGTGGCCGCGTGAATGCAAGTCACCACCGTCTCGGGCAAAGGCCGCTACCAGAAAATGCTTCACCGCGTGCGTTACAGGGCTCAGGTGCGATACAGGGCTCAGGTGCGTTACAGGGCTCAGGTGCGGGAATAGCAGCAAATCTTCGCAATCGCTCAAGCGACACAGCCCGCCACTGAATTGCGTCGCGATTTCTCTGTCGTGCGAGCTTTCCCCGCCGAGCGAAAGCGATCGGGATTCCATTTAAATTTCGGATATCGCTCTTCCGCAGCGCGCAGCGGCGAGTAACCGTAGTACTTGGCAAACAACCAACTGCCGCCGGACCGCAGAAAGTGATGCTCCCTCAACTGATACCAGTCTTTGGGGGTGCGATATCCAAGTTCCTTGCCCAGCCACTGCAGATACTCTTTTCGATTCTTGCTGTCTTCCCAAAAACCGCTTGGAGTGTAATGGAACAGCCACGGTTTCCACTGAAAACTTGGCAAATATTCACTGACCATGCGATAGATTGACCCCCCACACATGGTCAACAGCGTGGTACCGTAGTTTTCTCGGATGTCGTGCACCGTAACGCCATACCATAATTCAGGCGTGCGAATTTTGAGTTTAAAGCCCAGCCAATCCATGTAACGACTACGGTTTTCAGCGGAGTTCCAAAACCCCTGTGGCACGGTCTCGAACCTCCATTCATCCAATTGCATCAGCGGTTTGAATTCATGCAGCGCCGCAGCGACGCTGCAACCGTAGTAATTGTTCAGCAGCCCTAAACCGCCGTGACGGGTAAAGTCATTCTTGGTCACACGATACCAGTCTTCCTTGCGATGAATTCCCAGTTGCTTTTCAAGCCATAACATGAACTCTCGGCGATTTTCAGGTTTTTGCCAATACCCGTTCGCAGCGCGAGAAAACAACCACGAATGCCACTTGCGTTTTGGCATGAACTCGCGGACCGCATTCTGTGGCGAATCACTGTAGTGGGATGCCAACAACCCACCGCCATAATTCTGTTTGAAATGCTTCTGCTGAATTCCATACCAATCATCCGGCTTCGCATACCCGAGCTGCTCTCCGAGCCAATGCATGTAGGCTAGACGGTTCTCAGCAAGGTCCCAGAAACCGTGCGGTACACGCCCCAACATCCAAGGCTGGCTCTTGCTTTTTCGCATTAAGTTTGACTCCTGTTCGCAGTCAGTTCGTCGCGCCCCGTAAACCGATGACGCGGCGTCCCTACGGATAGAGACGCAGGAAGCAAAAGCCGTTGAGCGTGAAAACGCCTTCGTGCTTAAGCTTTGGGAAATCACCAAGAAAATGATGCCTCCCTGCCTTATCCACACTGCTGCCGATTGATGAGTTTAGAATCCGAACTGAAAAGCCCCTTGGGGGGATCCGGAATCGCCGCGTTAGCCGACCCGACCGGGGGGATTGTAATAAATCTCTCCGTAGATTGCAAATAAGAAAGCCTTTCGTCCCGTTCTCTTTCACATAAGTATGCAAAAGATGGATGTTTTGGATGGCACAGGGCGTATCTCGACTCATCACCGTCTAAAAATCTGCCTGGAAATCTCGCAATCGAACCCGAGAGGCGACAAAGGATGCGTGCACCTTTGACCACCAAAAAAACCACAGCATTCGCAAACACGAATGCTGTGGTTCGGTTGTGTCTACGCTTGGCCCGTTGAGTTCGAAATTTCAACCGTCCCCGGGGAATGGTCGCCAACTCGGTGGATTGCAATTCATTCGCTCGATTTTGATTCACTTGCGACCGATTCACTTGCGACCGGCGCGACCGCAGCGGCAGCATCGAGGTGCGTCGCGGCAGCTTGCGAAGCCGACACTTCCGATGGGAGCTCAGACCCGTTGAGTTGCACGTTGCCAACAGCCGGCAACACGACGGACTTTTTGCTTGCGAAGCCACGTAACACGACGTAAAACACGGGCGTCAAAAACAGACCAAAGACAGTCACGCCCAACATGCCACTAAATACGGCGGTTCCCAAAACGCGTCGCATTTCGAATCCAGCTCCCGTGGCGACCAACAAGGGAATGACTCCCAAGATAAACGAAAACGCCGTCATCAAAATCGGACGCAACCGCAATCGACACGCGTCGATCGCGGCTTGAAATCGATCCTTACCTGCATCTTCTTCGGCCTTGGCGAATTCCACAATCAGAATCGCGTTCTTGCACGCCAATCCGACCAGCACAATAAAACCGATTTGGGTCAAAATGTTGTTTTCCATCCCTCGGAACCAGACACCGAGAATCGCAAATAGCAAACACAATGGCACGATCAAAATGATGGCCAGCGGCAAAAGCCAACTTTCGTATTGCGCCGCCAGCGCCAGGAACACAAACAACACCGCAAGCGGGAACAGGAACATGATCGTGTTTCCGGCCTGACGCTCCTGGAACGCCAGTTCGGTCCACTCAAAACCAAACCCCGGAGGAAGATTGGTTGCCGCCAGATCCTCCATCGCTGTCAGCGATTGACCGGTACTGAATCCGGGGACCGTGCTGCCGTTGATGTCCGCCGCCGGATACAGATTGTATCGCACCAAACGATCGGGACCGGCAATTTGCTTTAGTTCCACGATCGAACCGAGCGAAACCGAGGCGCCGCGAGCACTGCGAGTCCGCAAACGCAAAATGTCACTCGGCTCATCTCGAAACTCGGGTTCGGCCTGCGCGGTAACGCGATAGGTACGACCAAGAAAATTGAAATCGTTGACGTACAGCGACCCCAAATAGACCTGCAATGCTTCGAACACGTTGTTCACCGGCACGTCGAGCATTTCCGACTTGTCGCGATCCACGTCGGTAAAAATCTGCGGCACATTGATTCGCAAATTCGAAAAGGCCTGCGTGATTCCGGGTTGCTCATTGGCCTGCGCGACCATCGTTTCAATCACTTGGTTCAACACCTCGGTGCCGGCACCTCGGCGGTCTTGCACATACATTTTGAATCCGCCACCGCGACCGATTCCACGAACCGGCGGCGGCGGGATCACAAAGACCTGAGCCTCGTTGATACCCGAAACTTTCTCTCGCAAATCGGCGATGATCGCATCGATCCCGCGACCGCGTGCCGCTCGCTCCTTGGCATCCTCTAACGGCAGGAACGTCACGGCGGCATTGGGGCTGATCGTAAAGGTCGCCCCTGAGAGCCCTGCGATTCCAACCGCGTGGGCCACCCCATCAATGCTGCCGCCAAGCGTGGCGACCTGACGAGTCACTTCGTCGGTCCGGGCCAACGACGCGCCGTCGGGCAAACGAATACTGACGATCAGATAGCCTTGGTCCTGTTGAGGAATGAAGCCTTTGGGAACCATTCCGAAGCTGTACCACGTACAGACCAGCAAGCCGGCATACAGCAGCAGCGACACCGCTGTCATCCGTACAATACGTGCGACGATCCCGGCGTAGATATTGCTGGTCACATCAAAAAAGCGGTTAAAGAGTCGAAAGAACCAACCAAACAGAACGTCGCCCACTTTCGAGATGCCGTGTTTCTCCGTTCCTTTGGGTTTCAACAATAACGCACACAACGCGGGGCTGAGCGTCAGCGAAACGAAGGTAGAAAAGGCAGTCGAGATCGCGATCGTGAGCGCAAACTGCTGGTAAAACTGGCCACTGATACTTGGGACAAAAATGGTCGGAACAAAAACGGCGATCAACACCAACGTCGTCGCGATCAACGCCGAGCCGACTTCGTCCATCGCTTTGTGCGTTGCTTGGCGAGGCGACAATCCTTCGGCAATCAGACGTTCGACGTTTTCCACTACGACAATCGCATCGTCCACGACAATGCCGATCGCCAACACCAACCCAAACAACGACAACGTATTGAGTGTGACGCCGAGACTCTGCATCGCGGCAAATGTGCCGATCAATGAAATGGGAATCGCGATGACGGGAATGATCGTCGGACGCCATCCATGCAAGAACAGAAACACCGTTAACACCACAAACACGGTCGTGATAAACAGCGTATTGAAAACTTCCGAGATTGATTCTTCGACAAAATCGGTTGGGTTGTAGGCGATCTCGTAGCCAATGCCTTGTGGGAAATCAGCGGCAATTTCCTGCATCGTCTGCTTCACTTCCTCGGCGGTATCGACCGCGTTGGTTCCTGGTCTTTGGTAAACCAGCACCGCGATCGCCGGTTGACCGTCCAGATAACTGAGCCGCGAATAGTCCTGCGCGCCCAATTCAATTCGCGCCACATCACTCAACCGGGTGACGCGTCCGTCGCTACCGCGTTTAACGATAATGTTGCCAAATTCGTCCGTTCCTTGCAGCCGTCCCTGGGTCGTCACATTCAACTGAAACGCCCCCGTTTGATCGATCGGTGGCTGGCCAATCACTCCGGCAGCAACCTGTACGTTTTGTTGACGGATCGCCTGGATCACATCCCCGGCGGTCAGATCGACGTGGGTCATCTTTTCGATGTCCAACCAGATCCGCATCGCGTATTCATTACCACCGGCAATCCGAATATCGCCGACGCCATCAAGACGCATCAACGCATCACGAACATTCAAGAACGCGTAGTTGCTGATATAAAGCTGATCGCGACTATCGTCAGGCGAGATCAGATGCACCACCATCAACATGTCCGGGATCAGTTTTGTGGTGGTCACCCCAATCTGACGCACTTGTTCAGGCAAACGAGACTCGGCGATCGCGACACGGTTCTGGACCAACACCTGAGCATCGTCAAGATCCGTGCCCAGTTTGAACGTTACCGTCAACTGCATCGTGCCGTCGGCACTCGAGGACGACTCCATATAGAGCATGTCGTCGACGCCGTTCATCTCTTGTTCGATCGGGGTCGCGACCGTATCTGCGATGACGTCGGGCGTTGCTCCAGGAAAGCTAGCACGCACAACGATCTGCGGCGGAGCCACCGGCGGATATTGTGAAACGGGCAGCGAGAAATAGGTGATGCCGCCCACCAGTACAATCACAAAGGAAAGTACGGTGGCGAAAATCGGCCGCTCAATAAAGAAATGGGGGAATTTCATCGTGCTTCTCCCGTAGGCTGCGGCGGCGAGTCCAAACCGATCGTCGCGTTGGCCTGGATCAAGCCGGATACCGGCTCAGGATCAGGTACCCGCGACATCCACTTCTCCGGTGGCAACGGTTGGTAGTCGTCTGGTAACCCGTCCTCGACAACTTCGATCGAGCCCTGTTTGACCTGAACTGTCATCTTGGGCCGCGACTGTAACAATCCTTGAATGACCAAAGTTTCACTTCCGCCCAATCCCTCGCGCACGACACGAAGCCCATCGATCATCGGACCAAGCTTGACGCTGCGTCGTTGGATCACATTGTCCACTACGATATAGACGTATTGCGACGATTGGTCGGTGCCGATTGCCGAATCAGGCACCAGCACCCCTTGGTGTGCGGCACTGCCAGGAATCCGAATCCGCGCGAACATTCCGGGCAACAGCACTCGGTCATGATTGGGAATCACGCCGCGTGCCCGCATGCTGGCGGTGTCGACATCGAAATGGTTGTCGACAAAGTCCATGTGCCCCTCGTGAGGAAATCCAGACTCGTCCACCAAGCCGAGGAACACCGGATTCTTTACTTCCCGAGAACTCTTGCGTTCGCCGATTTGGGCCAACCGAATGTACTTCAAGACGTCTTGTTCGTTGACATCAAACGTACAGTAGATGGGGTCGACCGAGGTGATCGTGGTCAATAGAGTGGACGTCGCGGTACCACCGCTGACCAAGTTGCCTTCGGTCACATATTGGCGGCTGATTCGTCCGCTAACCGGAGCACGAATTTGGGTGTAATCCAAGTTCAACCTTGCGGTTTCGACGCCTGCCTGGGCCGATTCGATCGCCGCCTCGGCGGTCGCAATCGCCGCTTCCGCCGAACTGATTCCCGCCTTGCTGGCTTCCAAGTCGGCTTCGGCCTGCAAAAACTCGGCAGAACGCTGATCGAGTTCTTCGATCGAAACCGCGTTCTGGGCTTCGAGTGTCCGCGCTCGCTCGATTCGAGTCTTCGCTAACTGCAATCCCGCTTCGGATTGATGATGTTTTGCTCTCGCGTTCTCGAGACCCGCGTTGGCCTGTTTTAACTGCGACTCGGCTTGGTTCAATGCGGCGATCGCCCCATTGAGCTCCGCTTCGAAAGGACGGGGGTCGATCACGAACAGCAGATCCTCGGCGTCGACAATCTGGCCTTCGTCAAAATGAATCGACTTCAAATAACCGCTGACACGTGCACGGATTTCGACGAAATCCACGGCCTCTAATCGTCCGGTGTACGCGTCCCATTCGACGATCTTCTTGGTCACCGGTTTGGCAACGGTGACCGTCGGCGGAGGCATTTCGGGGGGGCCGGAATTCGTTTCATTGCAGCCTAGCAGAGCACTACCAAACAGCAGTGCCATGCCAAGACCGAAGTGGGCGGGCAGCAGTCCAGGGCGGGGCAGGGGATCTCGGACTGTCATAGCGGGTGGGATGTTCAAGTTCACTTGTCTCATTGTTTTTCGCCGATCGACAGGACCAGACTAGGAAAGTTCGATTCCCAATCTCAGCAGCGGATCGACGTTGATTCATAAACGAACCGGCTCTGTGCGAACCATTGATTCCAAAACCATAATTACGATACAGCTCGATGCAACGGGATGGACGCTCCCCCCCGCCATCGGCAACAGATCCAACCGCTGGCATCGGATCTCTATTCACACTCGTTTGCAACGCTTGCCCCCCGCACCGCAAGATACATCCGAACAACACCGTTCGGCAGGATAGGCAACCCAAGAAGGGAATTGCGGGGCAGGACACCACCTACGGCATTGACAATGGAGTGCGAAACGGTCAAACCGTTCCTTTGTCACCGGCATGCGTCTCACGCACTGCCCACAGTGGTAGGTAATGTTCGACCCCAGCACGAATCCGCCACGCCCCGAAAGAATATGCAGATCAGGCGTAAATGGCGATGCAGCGGCCTTCGCGCGACGGCCATGCCATGTTGGCTGGCGTGGCATTTGGATGCCGCCACATCATGTGTCGACCGTCACTTCCCAATCGCTGGGACCGTATTCACCCATCAGCCTGATTGCTGTGCGATGCCTCTGGCATTGCCGGGATCGTGATCCGATAAGCTGCGACACGCAACAGCAACAAGCACCATCGCACGACGAGCGACGCGCGGAGCACTTGGTGGTTCGATGTCGCGTCTCTTCAGTCTGGTGACGTCTACCGACGTGATTCTGCAATCGTTGCCCGGGCACCTTGAATCGATATTAGCGTCTATCCGTGGAGATTAGCGTTCAGCGCAGACAAAGCAGGGGGAACACTCATTGGAACCCATCGACACTAACAGGAACCAAAAACGCTGAAAGCACTTGATCCTGAGCCGAAGGCGGCTCAGCGGGCATGCATTGCTAAGTGCCGTCTTTCGGGTGCTCCCCTGCATCGTTAAAGAACATGTTGAATTCATCGTCATCTCGCATCAAAGCTGTGAAACCGTCCCGATTCAGCGACAGGTTGTCCAGATTTCGCTGGAGTTGCTTTATGCGTGTTTTGCCACCTTCAGACGAAACGAGAAAGATCACACCGTTTTCGAGTTGGAAGAATTGGTCGTCAATTTTCACCGCCCCTTGGCCGTCGAGCGGGATTTCAAAACTGAAAGTGACGTTGCCGAGATGGCCTTCACCGGTGACGCCGTCAGGTCCACCGCTGTACCTGCCACCCGCGCCGCCCGCACCATCCACGTCGGTCCAAACGACGAGTCGTTTACCAGCAAAGTAAATCGAGCCGTAATCGATGCCGCGCTGGCCGTCCACCGGGCCGCTTGCCGTGATGCATCCGGACGGGCCACCAAGATCAACGCCCGACACCTTGGGCGCGTTGTCGCAGCCGACGAGTAGAAGCATGAGAGAGATTGCTGCAATCGAGAATCGGATCATCATCTCGTAAGGCACCTAACGGCTTTATTTACGACTCGGTGTCGTACTTCATCAAGGGAGAGACTCCACGCTGGAGACTCGTTTTGAATTACCCTGATTTTGATCCTTTTTTTGTTGGCGAGGTACAGTTCGTTGCTGCAAATTCGTTCGGTTTGTGGAATGGGTTTCCGGTGGCCCTCCGTGCGAAGTTGCAGCCAGTTTGTTTGCGATCACGACGGTCTTTTTCTGAGCTTGCCAGTTGCAACCGCCGGCAACGGTGTACTCCTGTGGCGAATGTTGAGAGAGTCTCGAATACCAGCCGGTGATTTGCACTTGTAACATTTTAAAAAATTCCGCGGTGGCAAACCGCTCCTGCGGTTCTCGCGTGAGCTAGCGGAGTGCGTCGTTCCACTGCTCCTCAGGCGGAATCGATAGTGCGACAAATCCTGGTCGCTCGATCGTTGCGGGGATGCCGGTGCTCTGACCCTTGGGATAGTAACTCATCATCTTAATCTTACTCACTTCTGAGCAAACTTCGCTGGATCGGGAGACAGGCGGGGAAGATGAGGATTAAGCGTTTGATTAAGGAGCGACTTGTGTTTGGCTCAATGACTGCAAGCGGCTTGGAAAGCCGAGCGACATTGGACTGAACCTGGAACTTCAGGAGAAATCGCTTTTGCAAGCAATTGGTGGTGGCAACAGCGAGACTCGCCGCTTGGGCGGTATTTGCGTGGAAGTGCGAGCAGAGAGGGACACGAGAGGGAAATCCGCCTTGCGTCGACCGCTGCGAATGCGTTATCAGCCAATTGCAACGCACTTTCCACTCACCCCAAAATCGAAACATTGGGAGCGTATCATGTCACATCTTTGGATCGACCCGAACAGCTGTGAATCTTTAGCGATTCTTGTCGAATCTGTGGCATCTGTCCTGTTGACGCAAAATCCGGCCCCGATTTGCTTGGAAGTCGACATTGACTCGTCCATCAAACTGCCCGCCAATCCGAACCAAACAGTCGACCTGATCCGCAGCATGGTGATCCAAGCGGTTGCGGAAATGACCGAGGGTGGCGAGTTGACCATTACCGCCGTCGATGCCCCCGGTGGCTTGGAACTGGAAGTCGCCGATACCGGCCGCGCAGTCGAGCTCCGCGAAACACGCATTCCGTTTGCGGTTGCCGCAGTGGGTGCCCGCATTCACTGGCAAAATTGTCCTCAAGGGGGTGCGGCGGCGACGGTCGTGTTCCGTCCTCAACAGGGAGCTGCCCGCATCGCAGCGTAAACCATGCTTGGCATTTTCAAATCCACGACGATTCCTGCACTCGAGCAATCGCTGACGTTCTCCGAGCGGCGACACGAATTGCTGGCCGGCAATATCGCCAACCTCGATACGCCTGGTTACCGATCACGCGACCTGGATGAGTCGGAGTTTCAAAATGCGTTGGCGGAATCGATCCAGGACGCCCGGCGCACTCGCCCCACCGACTCGATCGGTGCGGTCACCCGCGACGACCTTTACGCAGGTCCGCGTGCGGCATCCGAGCAAGTTGTTTTCCACGACGGTAGCGACGTATCACTGGAAGGACAAATCACCGAAATCGCCAAGAACCAACACCTACACGGACTCGCGATCACGACGATGCGAAGCCAGTTTTCGCTGTTGCGAGCCGCGATCACCGAACGGGCTTAGGTCGCCAACCTACGCTCGACTATTTAACCCCTGTACTCACAAAGGATCCCGAGCATCATGATACGATCCATCGACATCAGCACGTCGGCCTTGGTCGCACAGCGAACTCGACTCAATGCGATCTCGGGAAACATCGCCAACATGTCGTCACTGACCGACGAAAACGGCGAAGCCAATCCTTATCGCGCTCGCGAAGTGGTATTTCAAACCGACGATTCGCTGACCACGTCGGGCGCATCCGGCGTCAAGGTTGCTGAGATCAAAACGAGCGAGGCGGATCATCGCTATCGCTATCAACCCAATCACCCGCTGGCCATCAAAGAGGGCGAGTGGAAAGGCTATGTGGCTTATCCCAACATCGACATGACCACGCAGATGGTGGACGCGATGGAAACCACACGTGCCTATGAAGCCAACGTCGGCGTGATGGAGATTTCCAAGAACCTAAGCCGCGAGACATTGACGATCCTCGCCTAACCGATCGCTCAAACGTTTGCGTCCGTAACGCCAAATCATGAAACCGATTTCGACCATCGCACCGCCGCCACGCCCGGCCAACCCATTTTCGACGAGTCCCTCGTCGAAGACCTCGGGTGCTGCGAATGCGCCGACATCGGGAATCGATTCGTTCGCCAAGCTGTTGTCCAACCAAGTCAACAATGTCAACTCGATGCAAAACAACGCCGATGGCATGGTCCATTCGTTGTTAACAGGCGGGGATGTGAACGAAGCCGAAGTATTAACGGCGGTCCAAAAAGCCGATCTCGCCTTTCGTATGCTGCTGCAAGTTCGCAACAAATTAATGGAAGCCTATCGCGAAGTTCAACAGATCCAGATTTAAACACCCCGGCATCCTCCGCCGGACCACTTCTCCGACCACCCGACCCCTTATTTTCATTCGACTCGCTCGTAGACCATGAACCTTTTCACACAGTCCGCTGAACAGATACGCGAAACATTCAAAGCGATGCCGATGCAATCGCGAATGATCACGCTGCTGTTGGTCGCTGCGATCGCGATCGGATTGGGATTCCTGGTTCGCGGCAGTAGCACGACGAATCACGAAGTTCTGTTCGGCGGCCGTGTGCTCGGCGAACAAGAGCTTGACTCGGTGGAATTGGCATTCAGTGCCGCAGGGCTCAACGACTGGGAACGCGAAGGGCGTCGAATTCGCATCCCCAAGGCCGAGCGTGCCGCCTATTTGGCGGCGTTAACCGAATCAGCAAGCCTGCCCATTTCGCTTCGCAGCAATGTTCAGTCGGCGATCGAAAGCAACAGTGCGTTTGACTCGAGCGAACAACGCAATTCACGAGAAATGCACGCCAAAGAACAAGACTTGGGCAGCAAAATCGCGGCCTTCATGGACGTCAAATGGGCCAGTGTCGAGTATGACCGGGGCGAGCGATTCGGGCTCAGCCGTTCGCGGCCGCAATCGGCCAGCGTGGTGGTGGCTCCCGAAGGCACCGATCCGCTGCCGCGACAACGCATCCAAATGATCAAAGATCTGATTCGCGGTTCGTTCGCTGGCATGACCAGCGACGATGTGGTCGTGATCGACACCAATTCGTCCGGCGTCACCGATTTCAACGACGACAGCGACCCGTTGGCGAACAAGCGGCGTGAAGAGGAAGCTCGATACGAACAGAAAGTACGCAAACAGCTCGGCGGTTACGGGCCAGATGTCCGGATCGCGGTGTATGCCGAGATCGATCCGACGATGGATGTCCAAAAAACCGTCCTGAAATATGATGCCGAGCGAACCACGTTGACCGATCGCTCGAAAAAGGTCGACTCGCAAAGCAACCGGCCTCTGAACCAAGGAGTGCCGGGAACGGTTCCCAACGCGATCGGCAACCGTGCCGCCAGCATCGAAGAGAATGCTCAGACGACCAAATTAAAAGAAGATGAACGCGAGAGCAGCGGAGTGGCAGGTCAACAATACGAAAATTCGCGAGTTGCCTCGTTGCAAGTCAAACGCGTCCGTGTGTCGATCAGTCTTCCACAAAGCTACTACCAACACGTGTGGGCCCAGAACAACCTGCGAGACAATCCCGATCTGAAGCCATCGGATATCCCTCCGATGCGAACCGCTGACCTCGAAAAATTACGTTTGGATGTGAAGAGCAACATTCAAAAAGCGGTCACGCCGCTGTTGCCCGAGGTCAATGCTGGAGAAAGCAAAATTGAGTTGGTCGAAGTGACCGATTATCTAAATCTGCCAGAACCCGAGATGCCCGAACCGGAAACGGCCAAGATCGCGATGACTTGGCTCGCCCAATCATGGCAGACGATCGCTTTGATTGTATTGGCCGTGGTCGCGCTGATGGTCGCACGCGGTGCAATCCGCGGTTCTGGAGACGGGGTGCCCAAAGATTTCGCCGAAGGGTTCGGACTCGAATTGCCGACGCCGCCCGCGGAAGAGGAAATCGAAGAAAAACGAGTCGAGGCCATGGAAATCACCGGCGGGACGCTCAAGGATGAATTGGCCAGCATTGTCGAAGACAACCCCGAAGTGGCTGCCAACGTGATCCGAAACTGGGTCGGTGCGGCATAACGTAGAATAGACTTCCAGTCTGTTAACAGCACAGGCAACGTTCGGCCATCATCAGGATGGAACAAAAGTCTTGACGACTTCCGCTACGACTAAGCCTACATCCGCCCAAAAGAGACTCTTGATGACAGGCTGGAAGGACCATCCCACGATCGAATCCGCTCTTTCATGCATTGCGCACTTTGCTTACAAGTAGATTCAGTGTGAAGGATCACGCCAAACCCGACGGAGAAATGGATTCACCTCGGAGCCTCTTGCAGGGCGTTTTGCAAAGGAGTGCACGCAATGAATGCTGCTCATCAAACAGGAGCGAACCGAGAAGCCTCGCTGCGACGCGTTGCAATCGTATTGAGTAGCTTGCCAAGCCCGGTCGCGGCAAAGCTGTTGAATCGTTTTGACGATGCAATGAAAAAATCGTTGCGGCGAACCATGACCTCGCTTTCGGACGTCGATCCGCTTGAGCGTCAGCGGGCACTGCAAGCGTTCAAAGGGTCGTTAGAGTCTCAGCAGCACCGTCCCGCACGCACCAATAACGCAGGACAAGACGAGATTCAGCTGCGGGCAAACTCCATCGACCCCAACTCATCGGCCGGAAGCTCGGTGATGAAGCAGGATCACGATAACGTCGCCCACCGCTCGCCTGAGTCGATGCCCCACACCCATACCGCGCTCTCGTTTCTGGGCGATACCGAAGACGAGGTGCTGGTCACAGTGATTGATGGCGAACACCCGCAAGCCGTCGCATTGGTACTGGCATCGATCTCGCCCGCTCAAGCAGCCAGGATCCTGCCGCAACTCGATGCTACGGTTCAGAAAGATGCCTTGAGCCGGATCGGACGACTCAATGATGTTCCCGAAGAGGCGGTCCAAGAACTTGCCTCTCATTTGCGGAATCGCGTCCAGCAGAGTCTCAGCACGAAACAAAAACGGGCTTCGCAATCCACCGGGCAACGTGCGCTCAACGCGATCCTGGCCGCCATGCCCCAGCCAAAATCAGAGACAAGTCCACTGCCCAATCCGGTCTCCGAGACGCGGGCCCCCATCGCAATCAATCGCATCGCCGACGTCGCGGAATCGAATTCCGCGAACGCTGAAATCCATTCGCTTCGCATCGCCCCGCAAACCAAGACCTCCTCAACAGACGATCGGGTGGCGGCTCGAGCGAAGCCTCGCAAATCGCAAACCACGACTCTCTCGACCGATTCGATTCATCAACATTTGATCTCGCTGACGCCGCTTGACTTGTGCCAAGCACTTGGGCAAGTCGGCACGCGGCAAGCGATGTTGACTTTATGTGGACTTCCCAACGTGACGGCCGAGGCCGCTCTTCGCGTTTTGCCCAAAGCGTATGCGAAACAGGTTCGCAGTCAAATGAACACGCTTGGTTCGCTTGAATTACGCGAGATTGATGAAGCGAAATCGGCAGTCGCGACCGCGTCGATGAAGTTGAATGCCGCCGCAGCACCGGAACCGACCACCGCGATGGCGGCGTAGACTCGACACGTCGCAAACGAATCCCAGGAACCTTGTCATGGCCATTGTTTTAAAATCAGAACGACCGTCGGACCCCACAAATGCCGCACGCAGCGTTACCGGTTTGGCAGGCTTCAACTTGGACGACCTCGCCGACGCCGGACGCAGCCGTATCGACGAATGTCGTAAACAAGTCGCCGCGATGCTGGATCAAGCTAAGAAAGATGCGGAACTGATTCGCAAACAAGCACACGAACAGGGATATCAGGACGGGTTGGCCAAGGGTGCAATCGATTCCGAGAAAAAGATCAAAGCACAAGCCGAAACTCTGGCGGCCGACTCGCTGAAAATCATCCATAACGCAGTCGAGCATTTGCATCGAATCCACGAAGATTGGATGCAGCAATACGCGGACTCGTTGACGTCGATCGCGATCGCGGCCGCCGAAAAAGTGATCCGCCGCCAACTCGCAGGCGACGAAACGATCCTGGTCCGCTGGGCCGAAGAGGCACTGCGAAGCACACGCTCGGCAACTCGATTGATCTTGGCCGTCCATCCCGAAACGTTGGTGAATCTTGGCCAAGTCTTTGACGAACTGCTGGCGTCCCCTGATTTGCCTGAACAAACGATGGTGGAACCTGATGAAACCATCGCTCTGGACGCGGTTGTCGTACGTCAACCGGGCGGCGAGATCCGCGCGGGACTCGACCAGCAGTTGCTGCGATTACAGGAGTTGTTGGTATGAGTGCGGCAACGTTTAAATACAAAATCAACCCGCCCAAGATTCACCAAGCGGAAACCGCGTCGCGAATCATCCGCGAAGCGATGACCAATCACATCACCGGACGGATTGCAGCGGTGCGCGGTGACGCGATCGAATTGGAAGGGATGACGGCGCCGATCGGTGCAATCTGCGAAGTTTGCCCCGATTCGCCAAACAGTCGACTCGCGCGGGTGATTGGATTCCAAGGTGTGCGACCGATTATCGCGGCGTTGGAAACAATGGCTCCGATCGCTGCCGGTGACAAAGTGCGACTGGTCGGTGGGTCGATGAATTTGCGCGCCGGTGCCTCGTTGTGTGGACGGGTGATCGACGCGCTGGGACGTCCAATCGACGGAAAACCGCTTCCGGATGACTTGGAACCCGTCGACAGCACACGGATGGCTCCGGAATCACTCGATCGCCCGCCGATCGACACGCCGCTACAAACCGGGGTGCGTGCGATCGACAGCATGTTGACGTGCGGCAACGGTCAACGATTAGGTATTTTCGCGGGCTCGGGTGTCGGCAAAAGTACATTGCTGGGCATGTTGGCGCGGGGATCAAGCGCGGATCGTATTGTGATTTGCATGGTCGGCGAGCGAGGTCGTGAGGTCCAAGAATTTATTCAGCGAAGCTTGGGCGAAGCGGGACTGCGGCGAAGCGTCGTGGTCGTCGCCACCAGCGATCGACCGGCGGCACAACGAATCGCGGCCACGTGGACCGCGACGGCGATCGCGGAATCGTTTCGCGACGAAGGCAAAAATGTCCTGTTGCTGATGGACTCGGTCACTCGATTGGCAATGGCCCAACGTGAACTCGGACTCGCCTCGGGCGAACCGCCCACGACACGCGGTTATCCCCCCAGCGTCTTCAATCTGTTGCCGCAAGTGGTTGAAAGGGCAGGGCGGACCACGCTCGGATCGATCACGGCGTTTTACACCGTGTTGGTCGAAGGCGACGACAACAATGAACCGATCGCCGATACGCTGCGTGGACTGCTCGATGGCCACATCGTGCTCAGCCGCGATCTGGCGGCGCAAGCCCAATGGCCTCCGATCGATGTGCTGCAGAGTCTGAGCCGATTGCAAAGCCACCTCGTTTCTCCGTCCACACTCAATGCGGCCAGCGAAGTACGACGCTACTTGAGCGACTACAAGAAGAACGCCGACTTGATTTCGATCGGAGCTTATCGCAACGGAAGCGACCCGAATGTCGACCGGGCAATTTCGATGCGTGAACCCCTAAAACGATTCCTCTCGCAAGACGCAAAAGAGATTGCCCCGATGGAGCAATCGCTCGCGGTACTCGAAGGATTGATCGCCGCACAAGCACCCACCACACCACCGGCTGCCGCGTCACCCCAGCCCCCAAAACCAAACACGCAGCCCGCAGCGGTGCCGCCAGCGCGGTAGAAGCAGCAGGGTAGTGGATCTTGCTAAAAATCCTGCCACCCCCATGACACAGCGAGCTTTAACTAGCCCCACGACATTAGATCCCACATGAAGTATGAATTTCGCTTTGAATCGATTCTCGACCTTCGTCAACGTGAACGTGACGAAATGGGGGGACTCGTGGGCGAAGCGAACTTGGCGATCGCCAAGATCGATCAGCAGATCCAAGAGCTCGAACAAGAACGACAAACCCTGCGAAACGAGAACGCTCAATCACGACTCGGCGACGTTGCCGTCGATCGCTTGCTCGCCCGTGGTCGCTTTGATTTACAACTGCAAGCCGATATTCATGGATTGGTCCAAACCCGGGCAAAGCTAGAACAAGAACTGCAACGGCGACAGCAAAAACTTCGAGATGCGGAAACCGAAGTCAAAAAGTTCCAACGCATGAAAGAGCTTGACCACAACCAATACCAACAAGAAATGAATCGCCGCGAACAAATGGAAATCGACGAAATGAACAATCGCCGGTTCGCCATCGCTAGCCGAAAATTACGAGACACTCACCTCAGCTAGCCGCAACTCAAATTTCGAAATGCAATCAATGAGCCATGATCAATAAACTCACCTACGCCTTCACCGCCTTTTGTATCGGTACAGTGCTGACCCAAATGATCTTGTTTGGTTACTTCGTGACGCAAGGCTCGATCAACCGTGACACGATGACCCAAGTGATTGCGTTACTTAATGGCATCGATATCTCTGGAAATCGGCTGCAACAGATCTTGGCTCAAAGCGAAGACCGCGAACAACCTGATTTTGAAGAGATTTTGCAAGCAAGGAAAATGGAAAGCTTGGAAATGGATATGAGGTTGCGAAGCCAGGATCAGTACCGTGATGAGCTGAGTCAGATGGAAGCAAACCTGCGAGAAAAAACAAAATTTTTCGATGAACGTCGCGAAGCTTTCAATGACAAGCTTGCGAAGATGGAGAAGGGAGCGAAGGACAAAGGATTGCTAGAAGTGCAAAAAACGCTGCAATCACTCGATGCAGTGCAAGCAAAGGAGCAACTTTTGAGAATCTATGACGATGAAAGAGTTGATGAGGTCGTCAATATTGTTCAAGCCATGCCCATCGATAAACGAAAAGATATATTGGCGGAGTTTGTTCAGCCATCCGAAGCAGACAAACTCGCCGAGATCCTACGCCGCATCGGCGAAGGGTATCCAACCACGTCCCTGATTAGTCAGGCAGGCGGCGAGTAGCGTTTTGCTAGCGATCTCTCTAGCGGCGCCGATTCGCTACTAGGGGAGGCCTCGAAGATGAGCGAGTCGCAAACAACATCCAGCACCGCTGGCGTACGAACTCCCACGCAAAATCGCTTGCGATCGCTTGGCACTCAACTGCAATCGGTTGATCCCTCCAGCGGCATCATCGATGCCTTTGCTGACGTCTTTGCCCAAATCGCTGCGATCGAGTCGCCACAGACCGCCAAAAGCCTTCCGGCGGCCTCGGAATCATCTTCGCCGCCTGAATCGTCCTCGCAAAACGAAGCGAGCGAG